>JBMSSR010000020.1:0-18341 GCA_049424465.1 Ilumatobacteraceae bacterium | reverse complement strand
GCAACCCCGGTGGGGCGGCTCAGCAACAGGCGCCGTCCGGCACCATCGACATGTCCAAACTGCCGCTGCTGAACCCCGACGGCGAGTCGTCGGCCAGCCCGGTCGCCGCGCAGTCGACGTGCAGCGGCAAGTACACGGTGGTGTCCGGCGACTCGTGGAGCCTCATCGCCGACAAGGTGTCGGTCAGCGTCAGTTCGCTGCTCGACGTCAACGATGCCACCACCAGCACGATGCTGCACGTCGGCGACGTGCTGTGCCTGCCGAAGGGTGCCAGCAGCCCGACGACCAATGCGCCGGTCACCACCAAGGCCCCGTCGACCACGGTGAAGACCACCACGACAGTGGCCGCACCGAGCGGGCCGTACTACTCGCCCGCCCAGATCGAGGCCATCATCCGCGACGTGTGGCCCGACAACCTCGAGGACACGGCGCTGATGATCGCCATCCGCGAGAGCAAGCTGAACCCGTACGTGCACAACTGGTGCTGCTACGGCCTGTTCCAGATCTATTGGGAAGTCCACGACGTGTGGCTGATCCCACGGGGCGTCACCTCGGCCGCGCAACTGTACGACCCGCGCACCAACGCCACGGCCGCGTACTGGATCTACCAGCGGTCCGGCAGCTTCGCCCCCTGGGGCATGTGACCTCGCGCCGATCGGCACGTCCGCCGAGGGTGGCACCGGCAGTAGCCAGACGGCGCCGCGGCCCCTACACTTCCTGCTCGCAAGCGCTCGTAGCTCAATGGATAGAGCATTTGACTACGGATCAAAAGGTTAGGGGTTCGAGTCCCTTCGAGCGCGCTGTGTGATGTCGCGAGACATCGGCAAGGCCCGAACTCCTAGTGGGGTTCGGGTTGTTGCTTTTTTCGTGGTCGATCAGCGGACAGATGTGCCGACGGCGGAGCCACGTCCTTGGCCTGTGTCCGGTGTGGTTCACGTGAACCGCCTCTACCACTCGCCGCCGCGACGAGCCACGCACGGTCGGGAGTTCAGGCGGCACGCGGTCTCACTCTCAGGAGACCTGGCGGAGCAATCGAGCACACGTCCAAACCAAGTTGCAGGCTGCAGACCACCAACCATCTGGTGTTCACGCAGTTCGCCGCACGCCACCGACCCTTGCCTATGACTCGCGACATCCCTTGCCTATGTCGTGAGACAGGACACCTTCGAGCGCGCTGAGTGATGTCGAGTCGACATCGCCAACAGCCCGAACTCCCGGCGGAGTTCGGGCTGTTGCTTTTTTCGCGAGCCATAGGGGCGTGACCGTGAGGCACGGCCACCCAGACTGTTCAGCGGGTCCTGAACAGGGCGCTGAGTTCGCTGGCTGACGATGCAGAGATCACCCTGGTCGCAGCATCCGCAGCGCGATAGGTGATGCGGTAGCACAGGTTCTTGCCAGTCGGCACACGCCAGTTGTGGATGAACTGCGTGCCATCCCATCGCAGGGCGCTGCTCCCCGGCACGGTGAACTCGATGACATCGGACGGCGCATTGGTGACCGCACCGCAGCTCATGGTCTCTGCCACCACCGAGATCCTCGAGGGATCGGTCATCAGGTTGACGCCGTCGTAGGCGAGGAACTTGAGCGGCACCACCGCACCACCCTTGACGAGGTTCACGGTGCCACCGTTGTCGACCGGCTGCGCGAATCCGACGAACGTCAGCGGCGGAGCAGTCACGACGGTGTACTGGAGCACCACCGTGCCATCGCCACCGTGACCACCGAAACCCGCATTCGAGATGTTGGTGGCACTCGAGCCGTTGCCGCGACCGCCGCCGCCACCACCACCGAGACCCTGCGTGCCGTCGACGCCGTTGCCCAGTGCGCCCGCGCCGCCGCCGCCCGCACCACCGGCACCACCACCTCGGCTACCGCCAGAGGAGCACGGAAGCGTGTACGGGTGGCGGGTACTTCCACCACCACCACCGCCATACGTGGCGGCCGTCAGGGAGACATAGGTGCCCGCCCCGCCCGCACCACCGCTCGCGGCGTAACAGTCGTTCAGCACCGGATCGGACCCCGCTGCGGATGCGCCAGCACCGCCCGGCGCGGCGAAACACACCGTGACGAAGGTCTCGGTACAGTCGTTGGCACTGTTGACGTTGGTGCCCCCCAGCGTGGTGCCGCTGGAGCCTCCCGTCGCCGCGCCCGCACCGATCGCCGATGCGCCTGACCCGCCCGTGCCGCCATCAGCCGAGGCAATGGCGCCGAGCGAACTGGTCCCACCAGCGGTCCCGGCCTCACCCGCACCGTCAGTGGTGTAGGTCGCCTGGTACGTCAGACCGCACCCCCCGGCCTTGCCACCAACTCCTCCGGCACCGACCTGGATGCTGAGCGTGCTGCCGGCCGTCACTGACGAGGTGCTGGACACCACTTGTCCGCCGCCACCACCAGCACCGCCACCACCGGCCTTGTCGGTGCCCGTATTGCACAGCGAGAAGTACAGGCCACCACCACCGCCACCGCCACCACCACCGACCACCAGGTAGTCGATCGACGACACACCGTCCGGGATGGTGAACACGCACGCCGTCGTGTTCGAGAAGGTCGCGGTGGTGACACCCGACGTCGTCGACGTGGAGTAGTCGGTTCCCGACACGCACGCGGACGGCCCGGCATCGGCCTCTGGAGCGGGAGTGGCCACGACCACCGCGGTCGCGATCAGTCCACCGAGCACGAGCGCGGTTCGTGCCCCGATCAGCGACGTCCGGCGGAGAGAGAACTGTCTATCGATCATAAATACAATTTATAGCGCTCGGTCGCATCGTGTCAACCACCACACCACGACGGGGCGTCACCGCCCTCGGGGATGAACGGGGCATCGATCAATAGGGATTACAGTGCCCGCCCGTGCCGCGGAGGGGTCCACGGCCCTCACCAAAGGAACCACACATGAAGCGTCATCTTCGACTTGCCGGCATCACCGTCGTCGGCGTGCTGGCAGTGACCGGCATCGCGCATGCCGGTGCATCGTGGAGCTACAACGGCAAGACGGGCCCGAAGAACTGGGCATCGCTGTCGGCAGACTACGAGGCCTGCGGTGCCACGTCGGGCCAGACCCCGATCGACCTGCGGCCGACCCCGGCCGACCTGCCCGACCTGCACTTCTCGTACGACGACGAGCGCGCCGAGGTGTTCAACAACGGCCACACCGTCGAGGCCGAGGTGCCCGAGGACAGTGCGAACCACGTGACGATCGATGCCACCGAGTACGAGTTCCTGCAGATGCACTTCCACGCACCGAGTGAGCACAAGTTCAAGGGCAAGAGCTACCCGGTCGAGGTGCACTTCGTGAACAAGTCCGAAGAGGGCGTCCTCGCCGTCGTCGGCGTGTTCATCAAGGTCGGCAAGCACGACAACGCTGCATGGGAGCCGTTCATCGAGCACCTGGGCGTGACGCAGGGTGACGGCAACGTCGAGGCAGAGATCGACTTCGACGCGCTGCTGCCCGAGAACCGCACCACCATCCAATACACCGGCAGCCTCACCACGCCGCCGTGCAGTGGCGGCGTGCACTGGAACGTCATGGCGACGGTGGTCGAGCTGAGCAACCGGCAGATCGCCGAGTTCAAGAGCGCCTACTGGGGCAACAACCGGCCGATCCAGCCGACTGCCGGCCGCACGGTGCAGATCGACACCTCGGTCGACGACTGACCGTCTGCTGCCTCGGTCCGTCCCGTCCTCACCGGGCGGGGCGGACCGAGGTGCTGCGGCACCGCCGCATCACGACGTGCTCACCTTGACGAGCTTCGAGGCGTCGACCGTCGATTCGCCGTCCCACCGATACGCCGCGAGGTGGCCTCGGCGCACGGCGCTGTAGTCGACGCACACGGCGCGTGGTTCGACCACCGGCGTTGCCTCGGTCCGCCAGTAGTGACCGAACGCGACGGGCACGTCGCCGTCGTAGCGGTAGGCATCGGCTGCAGTGCTCGGCACGTCGGGCAGCGGCGGGTAAGGACCGCCGCCCTTCCCTCTCGACTTGGGCGGGATTTCGGCGAGTTGCCGCATCGTGGCCGCCTTGCGATCCCACCACCTGATGCGTGCGTGCGTGCGAGGGTGACCGTCCTTGTCGAAGTACGGCTCGGGCACCGGCATCTCCGGCCCCTTCAGCACCGTCTCGACCGCGTGGTACTCGGCAGAACCACCTTCTTCACCTTCCGGCGGGCGGTCATGCGCCCGGACCATGAAGTCGACGCTGATCGGCGTGTCGGGGCTCACGACCGGCAACACCGCCAGTGAGTCGTCGTGCCAGCACGCATGCGCCACGCGCAGTCCACCGAGGTCGAGCCACATCGGCAGTGTGCGGAACCAGTCGACGATCTCGAGGTGCTGGGCCGAATCCTCGCCGACCTGGTGGAGGAACTCGACGTGTTGGTGGCGATGCCGCTGGCCCGGTTCGCCCTTGCGGCTGCGGAGCCACGTGCCCGGCTGTTCTGGGTCTTCGGTCATCCAGGCGATGGCGTTGAACTCGTGGTTGCCCATCGTCGCCCGCGCCGCGCCGGCCTCGACCATCGACCGCACGATGGTGACGGTGTCGACCTGACGAGAACCACGGTCGATGAGGTCGCCGACGAACACCGCCTGCCGCGACGGGTGGCGCCACACACCACCTCGCACGTGGTACCCCATCTGCCCGAGCAACTGCTCGAGCGCGTCGGCGCAACCGTGTACGTCGCCGATCACGTCATAGCCATCCACGCCAGTGTTACTCACTCGTACAGTGTGCCAGCACCGATACGGCCCATGAACACGTAGTCTCCACACCGAAATCAGCCGATCCGAGGGAGCACCGCTGTGCACACCGTTCGCCCACGACACCTTGCTCGCACGATGGTCGCACTCGCTGCGATCGCCATCGCATCGTCGACCACGACGACCGACGCAGCAACGGCCAACGCCGTCACGCTCACCGCGATCGGCGCTGACCCGTACACCAACGCGTCGAGCCAGCACGCCACGCAGGTCGAGCCCGACTCGTTCGCCTATGGCACCACCATCGTCACGGCGGCACAGACCGGCCGGTTCTACGACGGGGGGTCGTCGAACATCTGCTGGTCCACCTCGTCGAACAGTGGCTCGACGTGGACCAACGGGTGCCTTCCCGGCATCACCAAGCACCAGAACGCGACCAACACCTACGACCGCGTCAGCGACCCGGTGGTCGCGTACGACAAGAAGCACAATGTGTGGATGATCTCGACGCTGCCGCTGCTCGAGTCCGGTGGCGTGCACGGCGCAGGTGTGCTCACCAGCCGCTCGACCAACGGCGGCACCACGTGGGGCAACCCGGTGCTCGTCAGCAACAGCAACCTGGGCAATCCCGACAAGAACTGGATCGTGTGCGACAACACGTCCACCAGCCCCTACTACGGCAACTGCTACACGCAGTGGGACGACAACGGTGACGGCAACCGTCTGTACATGAGCACGTCGACCGACGGTGGTCTGACCTGGAGCAACCGCGCCAAGACCGCCAACAACGCAACCGGTATCGGTGGTCAGCCGGTCGTGCAGCCGAACGGCACCGTGATCGTGCCGGTCGACACGGCCAACGAGGGGTCGCTCCAGTCGTTCAGGTCGACCGACGGCGGCGCGACGTGGTCGTCGACGACACTCATCACCACCATCAGCCATCACACCGTCGCCGGCGGACTGCGCACGGGGCCGCTGCCGTCGGCCGAGATCGACGCGGCTGGCAAGGTCTATGTCGTGTGGCAGGACTGCCGGTTCCGCAAGGGGTGCAAGGCGAACGACATCGTGATGACGACGTCGACCGACGGGACCACGTGGACGAAGGTGACGCGCATCCCCATCGACAACACCACGAGCAGCATCGACCACTTCATCCCTGGTCTCGGCGTCGATCCGAGCTCGTCGGGCTCGACGGCCAAGCTCGCGCTCGCGTACTACTACTACTCGTCGGCGAGCTGCACGTCGTCGACGTGCAGCCTGCGCGTCGGCTACCTCTCGTCGGCCGACGGCGGTGCCTCGTGGACCGCTGCACAGCAGATCGCCGGGCCGATGACCCTCAGCTGGCTGCCCAGCACCTCACAGGGCCGCATGGTGGGCGACTACATCTCGACGTCATACGTCAGCGGCACGGCACGGCCCATCTTCACCCTGGCCGCAGCACCGTCCGGCACCACGTTCTCGCAGGTGATGTACACCACGAGCAGCGGCATGTCGTCGGGTGCGGCAGTGTCGACCGCGGGCGGCGACAAGGTGATCCCATCGGCGGTGCTGGCGCACGTGCCGATCCACACGCCCATCCACGCCGTGTGATGCCCCGCTGACACGGGCACGGCGGCCGGCGGGATGATCGTCGCATTCGTCAAGATCCCGCTCAAGAAGTCTCGGACAGCCGCCGAAAGTTTCGGCATGACGTCCGCTGCCTTCGTGAGCACCCGTCTGAAACGTCCGATGTGGTGGTGGTCGTCGACGAACGCCGACACCCGCACGAACACCGCCACCATGGTCGGCCTCGCCGCCGTTGTCGCCGTGCTCGGGGCCACCTCGATGCCCGGTACGAGGGCACTGCCGTGGTGGGCTGTGCTGCCGTTGCTGCTCTCCGCCACGGTCGTGTCGATGCGGCGCGTCACCACCGCCGGCCTGCATCGGACTGGCCGCGACATCCTGATCATCCCCGTCGGCCAGTACTTCTTCGCCGCGGCGATCCTGCTCGACCCGATCTGGATCGCGGCGCTCGCCATGCTCTCGCCCACACTCCGGCCGGCCCCACGCTCGATCGCGGTTCGCTCGCAGCGCCTCATCACGATGATGGCAAGTTCGGCGACCTTCTGGATCGTCTTCGGCGACCGACACCCGCGTCTCGACGGCGACGAGGCGTGGCAACTGCTCGCCGCGCTCGGCATCGCGATGGTCGTGCACATGATCACGGAGTCGGCACTCGTCACCTACGCGATGCACGCCACGACGGGCGCAGCCGCGAGCGAGACCAACATCTGGAACGGCTACCACGCCCTGCGCGACACGTGGGAGCTCTCGATCGGTGCCGTCGGAGCGTCACTCGCGCTCGTGCACCCTGCACTCGCGCTCCTCATCGTGCCGATCGCGATCCTCGCTGCCGAGCATGTCCGCCTCGAGCGCGACAATCGCCAGAGCCGCATCGACCCGCGCACCGACCTGCTGAACGTGCGGGGGTTCAACGAGCTGTCGGAACTCGAGCGACAGCGGGCGACACAGCGCGGCACCACGATGTCGCTGCTCGCGATCGACCTCGACCTGCTGCGTCAGATCAACAACGTGCACGGGCACCGGGCGGGTGATGCCGTCATCAGCGAGATCGGGCACCGGCTGCTGCGCATCTCACGGCGCGACGACGTGGTCGCCCGCATCGGTGGTGAGGAGTTCGTGGCGCTCCTCCCCGACGTGAGCGAGGACGTGGCGGTGCGGGTCGCTGAGCGGTTCCGCACTGCGATCGGCGACACGCCGATCGAGACGCCGGTCGGCCTCCTCACGGCCACCGTGTCGATCGGCGTCTCGCAGTGGCAGCCCGGCGAGACGATCGAGACCGTGTTCGACCGCGCCGACATGGCCCTTTACGCAGCGAAGGAGTCGGGGCGCAACCGAGTGTGCGGTGCCAGCACGATGCCGTCTGCTCCAGACGTCGCCGACGACGACTGCACCGGAGCAACCGTCGGACCGACGGATCAGCGCGAGGTGGCGCTCAGCCGCGGATGACCGGGATCATCCCGGTGTCCGTCGGCTTCAGCACCTGCTCGCGCGGTGCGGTCGACAGCACGTCGCGTACATAGGCCGAGACGGCCTCGTCGAATCCCACGTCGCGCCCGGCGCGCTCGCTGAGGAACCAGCGGTGCTCGAGCAGCTGGTGGTACAGCTCGGCCGGCTCGAGCTTGCCCGCCAGGTCAGCAGGGATCGCACGCATCGCCGCGTCGAAGCGCTCGTCGAGCCACCGCGCGGCAGCGACGACCTCGGGCAGACGCCGGCTCGCGCGCTGTTCGAGCACTGCGCGGTAGCGGCCCATGTCGTTGAGCAGCCGTCGCGCCTGGTTCTCCTCGGCCTGCAGCCCGGTGAGGTCGAGCAGTCGCTGCGCGTGGAAGCCGTGCTCGACCACGCGTGGCACGAGACGCAGCCGGTCACCCGAGCCGGCACTGATCAGTTCCATCTCGGCGGCATCGAAGCCCAGTTCGTGCAGCCGCCGCAGGCGCTGGTCGACGCGGAACGTGTCGGTCGCGCTGAACTCGTCGACACCGGTGACCTCGTCCCAGAGCCGCTGGTACGTCGTCTCCATCGCGAGCGCGGTGTCCATCGGGTCGATGCCCTCTGCCAACTGCCCACCGACGGCGAGGTCCATCAGACCGCCGGCAAGGTTCTCGGTTGCGATCTGCAGGTCGAGTGCACGCTGGCCGTCCGACAGCGAGGGATGGCGCTCACCGGTCTCCATGTCGATGACGTAGGCCGACAGCGCACCCGCGTCGCGGCGGAACAACGTGTTGCTGAGCGAACAGTCGCCCCAGAAGAATCCGGCGAGGTGCAGCCGCACGAGCAGACACGCCATCGCGTCGAGCAGTCGGTCACCGAGGTACGGGATGCGCAGGCCGCGACCCGACAGCAGCACGCGGTACGGCAGCGAGTAGTCGAGGTGACGGGTGACCAGCATCCCGTCGGCGGCGTTCGCGCGTTCGGTGACCACGCCCACGACCTCGACGGTCGGCAGACGCGCATCGGCCAGCTCGCGCAGCAGGCGCCACTCTCGCTCGGCCAGGTCGTCGGGCAGCTCCTTGACGACGTACGACGTGTCGCGCCCCTCGACCATCCGCACCACGTGACGGTGCAGACCGACCACACGGGTGAGCCCGTCGATGGTCCAGTCGTCGAGCGCCGCGTCGAGCGGCCAGCCCATCACCAGCGGATGCTCGGCCGGCTTCGCCAGCTGCACCCTCACCGGCCACCACCGGAACGTTGGCGCTGAGGTACCGGAATCGGACACATCAGCAACAATCCTCGCAGAGGAGGGACGAGAATGGCGTCGATGAACGTCACAACAGCCGACCGTGCCTGGTGGCGCGACGCCGTGGTCTACCAGGTGTACGTCCGCTCGTTCGCCGATTCCGATGGCGACGGCCGCGGCGACCTGCGCGGCATCCTCGAGCGCCTCGACCACCTCTCGTCACTCGGAATCGACGCGATCTGGCTGAACCCGTGCTACCCGTCGCCACAGCTCGACCACGGGTACGACGTCAGCGACTACTTCGACATCGAGCCGACGTACGGCGACCTGACCACGTTCGACCGACTCGTCGCGGCGGCGCGCGAGCGCTCCATCAAGGTGCTGATGGATGTCGTGCCCAACCACTGCAGCGACCAGCACGAGTGGTTCCAGGCTGCGTTACGCGCCGCACCCGGCAGCGCCGAGCGCGCCCGCTTCTGGTTCCGCGACGGCCGCGGCGAGCATGGCGAGCTGCCGCCCAACAACTGGATGTCGGTGTTCGGCGGGCCGGCGTGGAGCCGCATCACCGAGCCCGACGGCACGCCGGGTCAGTGGTACCTGCGCACGTTCGCCGCGGCACAGCCCGACCTCAACTGGGAGAACCCCGAGGTGCACGAGCACTTCGAGCGCATGCTGACGTTCTGGTTCGACCGCGGGGTCGAGGGGTTCCGAGTCGACGCCGTTGCGGTACTGGGCAAGCACCCCGGCCTTCCCGACGCGCCACCGCCCCCACCCGGCACCGCCGAGAACGATGTGTTCTCGCACAACCCGTACAGCCTCTTCGTCGAGTCAGCGCACGACCACTGGCGCCGGTGGCGGCACGTCATCGACGAGTACGAGCGCACGCACCCCGGTCGACAGCTCGTCACCGTGAGCGAGGCGTACACACCGGGCAAGCCCGAGCTGCTGCTGAAGTTCGTCGAGCCCGACCAGTTCCACCAGTCGTTCTGCTTCGACCTGCTGCTGGCACCGTGGCACCGCGACCTCATCTTCCGCGCGGTCGACGACGTCCACCGCGTCCTCGGTGCGGCGGGTGCGTCGTTGACGTGGACGCTCAACAACCACGACGCGCAGCGCTCCGTCACGCGCTACGGCCGTGCCGATGCGCACCTGCCCGAGAGCTGGACCGGCAACAACCTCGTCTACACCGGCGCACCGGTCGACCTCGCAGTCGGCACGCGACGGGCGCGGGCCATGATCGCGTTCGTCGCCGGTCTGCCCGGATCGCTGTACCTCTATCAGGGCGAGGAGCTCGGGCTGCCCGAGGTGCTCGACATCCCCGACGACCGTCGCGAGGACCCGATCTTCTTCCAGACGGAGGGTCGCGAAATCGGCCGCGACGGTTGCCGCGTGCCGATGCCGTGGACCGACGACGCCTCGACCGCCTTCGGCTTCTCGCCCGTCGCAGCCGAGCCGTGGCTCCCGCAGCCGATCGACTGGGGCCGCTATGCGGCGGCGCACCAGGTCGACGACCCCTCGTCGATGCTGTCGCTGTACCGCGAGGTGATGGCGGGGCGACGAACCCTCACCCATGCCGCACCGCTCGAGTGGCTGCCGCGGACCATCGACGGAGTGCTCGGCTACGTGCGCGGCGACGTAGCCGTCGTGCTCAACGTGTCGCAGCGACAGCAGTCGATCGAGGCACTGGGGACCCCGTTCACCGCGGTGGTCATCGCCTCCGATGCAGCGGCCACCACCACCTCGCTGCCACCCGACTCGGCCGCGTGGTACCGAATCGCCCGCGGCTGATCCGCGCTCAGCGCCGGGTCGACGCCACCGTGCTGTGGTCAGAGCGTGAAGGTGTTCTTGACGCCCTCGGCACCGATGTTCACCGAGAACAGGCGCACGGGGCTGTCGGTGCGATTGGCACCGTTGTGGATCGTGCCGACCGCCTCGACGATCGAGTCGCCCGCGCGATACGTCTTCGTCACCTCACCGGCATCGGTGCGGTACGTCACCTCGAGCTCGCCCTCGAGGATGTAGACGACGAGCGGTGCCTCGTGACCGTGCCACCCGGTCTCGAGACCGGGCGGAATGGTGATCACCTGCGACGTCACCTGCGCCTGCGAGCTGGTCGGATACTCGAGCAGTTGGTCGAGCACCGTGCGCTCGACCGCCTCGAGGAGCCCCTCGCGCTCGATGCCGGCGGCGTAGGCGGTGGTCGTCTCGGACGGCGCGACCGTGGTCGCCCCGGCGAGGCCGCCGGGCTCGGCGTCGCCGCAACTCGCGAGCGCAAGGGTGGACACCGCCAGGACGGCAAGACGGGGCAGTGCGGCGCGACGACAGTTCATGCCGTGAGCGTAACGGTTGAACCCGGTTCGGTTCAGAACGCCCAGCCCACCAGATGTTGATACGTCACGTATCAAGTTTTCTGTTGGAACTGTCGGAAGGCTCGGTATGGTGCCGACATGGCGTTCGACCCGAAGCACTGGACCACGAAGACGAACGAGGCCTTCGCCGCAGCCATCGACCAGGCGAAGTCGCTGAACAACCCCGAGATCACACCCGACCATGTCCTCGCCGCGCTGATGCGCCAGGAGGACACGGTGGTGCCGGCCGTGCTCGCCGCCCTCGGCATCGCCGCCGGCGCCGTGCGCACCCGCGCCGACGAGGCCGTCGCCTCGCTCCCCCGTGCCTTCGGCGGCAGCGACCCCCGCCTGTCGCGCGAGCTCGACAACGTGCTGCAGAACGCGCAGCGCGCCCAGAAGGATCTGCGCGACGACTTCCTGTCGGTCGAGCACCTGCTCCTCGCGATGAACCAGCGCCTCGGCGTCGGCAGCGAGGAACTGCTGCACGCACTGCGCGAGGTGCGCGGCAGCCACCGTGTCACCAGCCAGAACCCCGAGGAGCAGTTCAACGCGCTCGAGAAGTACGGCCAGGACCTCACGCAGCGGGCGCGCGACGGCAAGATCGACCCCGTCATCGGCCGCGACGACGAGATCCGCCGCGTCATCCAGGTGCTCAGCCGCCGCACCAAGAACAACCCGGTGCTCATCGGCGAGCCCGGCGTCGGCAAGACGGCGATCGTCGAGGGCCTCGCCCGCCGCATCGCCGACGGCGACGTGCCAGAGGGATTGAAGGACAAGCGGCTGATCGCACTCGACCTCGGGGCGATGCTCGCCGGCGCGAAGTACCGCGGCGAGTTCGAGGAGCGGCTGAAGGCCGTGCTGAAGGAGATCACCGACTCGGCCGGCGAGGTCATCACCTTCGTCGACGAGATCCACACCATCGTCGGCGCCGGCGGTGCCGAGGGTGCGATGGACGCCGGCAACATGATCAAGCCGATGCTCGCGCGCGGCGAGCTGCGCATGATCGGCGCCACGACGCTCGACGAGTACCGCAAGTACGTCGAGAAGGACCCCGCGCTCGAGCGGCGGTTCCAGCAGGTCTACGTCGGCGAGCCATCGGTCGACGACACCATCGGCATCCTGCGTGGCCTCAAGGAGCGCTACGAGGTGCACCATGGCGTGCGCATCCAGGACAGTGCGCTCATCGCCGCTGCCGTGCTGAGCAATCGATATCTCACCAACCGCTTCCTGCCCGACAAGGCCATCGACCTCGTCGACGAGGCTGCCAGCAAGCTGCGCATCGAGATCGACTCGCTGCCCACCGAGATCGACGTCGTGCAGCGGCGCATCCTGCAGCTCGAGATCGAGCAGGTGGCGCTCGAGAAGGAGACCGACGCTGCGTCGCGCGAGCGTCTCGACACCATCGTCGACGAGCTCGCGCTGCTCAACATCCAGGTGCACGAGATGAAGCAGCACTGGGAGGGCGAGAAGCAGGCCATCGATGCGATCCGCAGCCTGAAGGAGGAGCTCGAGCACCTGCGCACCCAGCTCGAGCGCGAGTCCGACCTCAACATCGCCGCCGAGATCCGCTACGGCCGCATCCCCGAGCTCGAACGACGCATCACCGATGCCACTGCCCACCTCGACACGCTCCAGTCGGGCGGACAGCGCATGCTGAAGGAGGAGGTCGACAGCGAGGACATCGCCGAGGTCGTCAGCAAGTCCACCGGCGTGCCGCTCAGTCGCCTGATGGAGACCGAGATGAGCAAGCTCGTGCACCTCGACGACCTGCTGCACCGACGTGTCATCGGGCAGCACGAAGCGGTCACCGCGGTCGCCAACGCGATTCGCCGGTCACGTGCCGGCCTCAGCGATCCCCACCGTCCGATCGGCTCGTTCATGTTCCTCGGCCCCACCGGTGTCGGCAAGACCGAACTGGCGCGTGCCGTCGCCGAGTTCCTGTTCGACGACGAGCGGGCGATGGTGCGCATCGACATGGGCGAGTACATGGAGAAGTTCAGCGTCAGCCGCCTCATCGGTGCGCCCCCCGGCTACGTCGGCTATGACGAGGGCGGCCAGTTGACCGAGGCCGTGCGACGCCGCCCGTACAGCGTGGTGCTGCTCGACGAGATCGAGAAGGCGCACCCCGACGTGTTCAACGTGCTGCTGCAGGTGCTCGACGACGGTCGCCTCACCGACGGCCAGGGCCGCACGGTCGACTTCACCAACACGGTCCTCATCATGACGTCGAACCTGCCGGGCGACCCGATCGAGTACTTCAAGCCCGAGTTCGTCAACCGCATCGACGAGATCATCCGGTTCCGGCCGCTCGACCGCGACGACCTGCGCAGCATCGTCACCATCCAGGTGCAGCGCCTGCGTGACCGCATGGCCGAGCGCCGTCTCGCGCTCGACGTCACCGACGCCGCGCTCGACCAGTTGGCCTATGACGGCTACGACCCGGTGTTCGGTGCCCGCCCGCTCAAGCGGGTCATCCAGCGGCAGATCAGTGACCCGGTCGCGCTGCTGGTGCTCGAGGGCAAGGTCGCCGAGGGCGGCGCCGTTCGCGTCGACGCACGAGACGGCCACCTCGACGTGAGCGTCTGACCCCGCGACGACCGGGCCCGCCCGCGTTGACCGCACCCGGGTGACATGCAGGCCGCGGCTCTGTGGCGGTTAGGATTTCTCGTCATCCGATTTCGGATGGCGCACGGATTCACCACATCTGGAGCGCATCATGCCGGTCACCGTCGTCGTCGGAGCACAGTGGGGCGATGAGGGCAAGGCGAAGGTCATCGACCTGCTCGCCGCCGATCACTCGCACGTCGTCCGCTACCAGGGCGGCCACAACGCCGGTCACACCGTCGTCGTCGGCAGCGAGCGATACGCACTGCAGCTCATCCCCAGCGGTGTGCTCTACCCGCACATCGTGCCGGTCATCGGCAACGGCGTCGTCGTCGACCTCCCCACGCTGTTCCGCGAGATCGACACCCTCGAGGGCCGCGGCATCAGCTGCGCCAAGTTGCGGGTGAGCAGTCAGGCGCACCTGATCTTCCCGTGGCACCAGTCGCTCGACGCGCTCTACGAGGCTGGTCGCGGTGACGAGAAGATCGGCACCACGCTGAAGGGCATCGGCCCCGCGTATGCCGACAAGGCGCGTCGAATCGGCATCCGCGCCGGCGAGGTGCTCGATCCTGTGTCCTTCGCCGATGCCGTGCGGGCTCAGTGCCACGCGCACAATGCCGAGATCGCAGCCCTCGGGGGCGAGGCGCTGCATGTCGACGGTGTCGTCGCCGAGTTCGCCACACTCGGCGCGCGACTCGCGCCGTACGTGTGTGACACGGTCGAGCTGCTGCACGAGGCACTCGACCGCGACGATGCACTGCTGCTCGAGGGCGCTCAGGCGACGTTCCTCGACCTCGATCACGGCACCTACCCGTTCGTCACGTCATCGAACCCCAGCGCCGGTGGCGCCTGCGTCGGCACGGGCATCGGGCCGCGCTACCTCACCCGCATCGTCGGTATCACCAAGGCGTACGCGACGCGCGTCGGCAGCGGTCCGTTCGCCACCGAGCTCACCGACGAGCTCGGTGACCGACTGGTCGAGATCGGGCGCGAATTCGGCACGGTGACCGGGCGCCGCCGCCGCACTGGCTGGCTCGACCTGGTGATGCTGCGCAAGGCCGTCCGCATCAACAGCCTCACCGAGCTGGCGCTCACCAAGCTGGATGTGCTCGACACGTTCGACCAGGTGAAGGTGTGCACGTCCTACGACAGTGCCGGCGAACCGGTCTACGCCGTACTGCCCGGCTGGCTCACCGACATCAGCGCCGTCACCACGGTCGAGGGACTGCCGCCCCAGGCACGCGCCTTCATCGAGCTCGTCGAGCGCGAGGTCGGCATCCCGATCCGTATCGTCGGCACCGGTGCCGAGCGCGACAGCTATGTGAGCTGGTCGTGATCCCCCGCTACACGCTCCCCGAGATGGCCGCCGTGTTCAGCGACACGGCACGATTCGGTCGCTATCTCGAGATCGAGCTCCTCGCCACCGAGGCCCATTCCCGGCTGGGTGTCGTGCCCGCCGCAGACGCCGAGTGGTGCCGGTCCCATGCGCCGGTCGTCGACGAGGCATTCGTGCAGTTGGTCGACGAGCGCGAGCACATCACCAACCACGACGTGGCGGCGTTCGTCGACGTCGTGCAGGCGGCCATCGGGCAGCCTGCCGGTGCGTGGATCCACTACGGGCTCACGAGCAGCGACGTGGTCGACACTGCGTGGTGCTGGATGCTGCGCGATGCGTGTGACCTGCTCGCCGAGGCCGGCCAGCACCTGCTGACGGTGCTGGTCCGCATCGCCCGCGAGCACCGCGACACGGTGATGATCGGTCGCACCCACGGCATCCACGCCGAGCCGACGACGTTCGGGGCCAAGGTGGCGCTGTGGGCGCTGCAGGTGCACCGCGACCTCGAGCGGCTCGCTGCGGCACGACGCGCCGTCGCTGTCTGCAAGCTCAGCGGCGCTGTGGGCACCTTCAGCAACATCGACCCCGCGGTCGAGGCCCACGTGGCGTCCGCGCTGCGCCTCGAGCCGGTGCCGGCAACTCAGGTGATCGCCCGCGACCGGCATGCCGAGTTCCTGTACGCGTGCGCCGCCGTCGGTAGCACGATGGAGCTCATCGCCGTCGAGTTGCGGCACCTGCAGCGCACCGAGGTCGGTGAGGTACAGGAAGGGTTCGCGGCCGGTCAGAAGGGCTCGAGCGCGATGCCGCACAAGCGCAACCCGATCAGCGCCGAGACCATCAGCGGCCTCAGTCGCGTGCTGCGCGGCAATCTGCAGGCCGGGCTGCAGGATGTCGCGCTGTGGCACGAACGGGACATCTCGCACAGCTCGGTCGAGCGCGTGGTCCTGCCCGACAGCGCGTTGCTGGCCTACTACGTGATGCGCCGCATGACTCGGTTGCTCGACGGCCTGCAGGTGTTCCCGCAGCGCATGCTCGACAACCTGTGGTCGAGCCACGGCCTGGTGTTCAGCCAGCCGGTACTGCTGGGCCTCGTGCACGCCGGCATGGCACGCGACGAGGCCTACCGGATCGTGCAGGACACCGCGTCGCGTGCGTGGGACGAGCGACGGTCGTTCCGCTCGCTGCTCGAGTCAGACCCCCGGGTGACGGTGCCCGCCGCGGTCCTCGACGAGGCGTTCGACTTGGCGCGCAGCGTTCGTCATGCCGGGCGTGCCGTCGACGCGCTCGACGCCCTCGGCGGCTGACGCACCGTGCCGTCGCCACGGCTGGGCTGGTGCCCGGCCGGCGGGCGAACTCAGTCGGCGCGGCCGAGACCAGCAGCCTTCAGCACTGCCGGGCTGACGCCGATCTCGCGCCATGCGCTGTACGTGATGCCGTTGCGCTGGCTGTAGTTGCGAGCGACCTTGACGAACGCGGTCTCCATCTTCTTCATGTCGACCTTCGTGTTCATTGCCTCGAGCTCGGCCTGAAGGTCCATGCGGCGCTGCACCAGCTGCAGCTCGCGGACCGGGTCGGCTTCCATCAATTCCTTCGAGACAGCGGCCAGCTGGGACTTGACCGTGTCCAGGGTGCGCTTGCGGCCACGCTTGGGCTTGTTCGCCCGCAGTGCCTCGAGGTACTCGCGAACGATTCGTCCCTCGGTGCGGCCCGTCGCCAGCGCTGCCTTGTGCGCATCGGTCATTGCATTCTTCTTATTCCGCTTGGCTGCAGCCATGTGATGCGACTCCTTGTCGACTGAATACACCGTTTTGTATCTCGGCGGCCGGAACCATACAAGTCGGGCCTCACTGTTACTGGATTCTTCACGAATCATTTCCTGTTACAAATATGAATTCTGCACAACTGTTCGAGTTTCATGTTTCACATATTCCCGATCACCCGACAGTGTCATTCGACTGCGGACACTCGCCGACCGGCCCATCGGGCACAATGACGGCCATGTCCCTCGAACGCCTCGCCGACCGCATCAACGCCGTGAGTCGCCTCACCGGTACCTTCACACTCCGCTCGGGCCAGATCGCCACCGAGTACTTCGACAAGTACCGGTTCGAGGCACTGCCCGACCTGCTCGGTGAGATCGCTGACGCGATGGTGCCGCTGATCCCGATGGGCACCGAGGTGCTGGCTGGCCTCGAGATGGGTGGCATCCCGATCGCGACTGCGCTGTCGATGCGGACCGGCATCCCTGCCGCGTTCGTGCGCAAGGAAGCCAAGAAGTACGGCACCGCGCGTCTCGCCGAGGGCACTGACATCGCCGGGCGCACCGTGACCGTGGTCGAGGACGTCATCACCACCGGCGGTCAGGTGGTGATCAGCACCAATGACCTGCGCGCACTCGGGGCGCGAGTGGCGCATGTCGTGTGCGTCATCGACCGCAGCACCGACCAGGGCGCCGCGCTGAGCGCCGAGGGCCTCACGATGCACGCCCTGCTCACGCGAGCGCAGCTCGACGCGGCAGAAGCACGCCGGGGTTGAGCATCCCGGCGGGGTCGAGCGCATCCTTGACGGCGCGCAGCACCGCCACGTGCGCACTGCCGTGCAGCCGCTCCATCCAGTCGACCTTCGCCACCCCGATGCCGTGCTCGGCGCTGATCGTGCCACCGAGCGAGATCGTCGTCTCGAGCACAGTGGTGCGCACGACGTCGCGCGCCTGGTCGTCGAGACCCAGCACGTTGACGTGCAGGTTGCCCTCGGCGAGGTGACCGAACACCACCAATCGGCTCGACGGTGCCACCTCGGCGAGCAACGAGCTGATGCGACGCACGAGACGGTCGAGCTCGAGCACAGGGACCGCCACATCGAGCTTGAGCGGGACCCCCAGCGCGCCGAGCGCAATGGTGATGTGGTCGCGGATGGCATAGAGCGTGTCGCGCTGCGCGCCGACCGCCAGGACGCCATCGTGCGCCGACAGCAACGACGCCAGTTCGTCGGTCGGATCACGATGGGCCGCGCAGTCGATCATCACGAAGGCCCCAGCAGACCTCGGTGGCAGCGGTGGTGTGATGCCGAGGTGCCGACACGCGATGTCGAGCGCGTCGGGCAGCAACAGCTCGACCGCATC
>JBMSSR010000019.1:0-18667 GCA_049424465.1 Ilumatobacteraceae bacterium | reverse complement strand
CCGGCCTCGCCGGCTGACCGCCGCAGCCGTCAGCCGCGCGACGCGAGCAGGCGGGCCAGCGCCGCCGCAGCAGAGCCGTCGGCAAGCGCGTCGAGCAACGGCCTGGTCGGGCCAGTGCTCTTCAACTTGCCGGTCATGAACGCCACCGACGGGTCGAGGACGGCATCGGACCTCGAGATCGTCACGACCACGTCAGCGTCGTCGGGGCCCTCGACGGCCTCGTCGTTCTTGCCGAACGCCACGCGGTACTGCACCGTGCTCATCGCGGTGCCCCGTCACGGCCCGTCAGCACACCGCTGCGCACGCCGTCGAACAGGTCGGACTCGAGCTCGCCCGGTGCAGGGGCGGTGACGAGTGACCGGGCGAGGATCCAGTCCTCCCACGGATAGACCTCGGCGAGCTGCTCGTCGGTGAGCCCGAACCACCACGGCTCGTTGGGGTCGATCTGCGTCGCGTGCGCACGGAGCGCACCACTGCGCGCCCACAGGAACGCGCCGACCTCGACCTTGGTGGTGATGCGATGGTCCTGGCCGGGACGGTCGAGCCAGTCCTGGTCGTAGGGCGACTCGCCACGATGGCGCAGCATGCCCTCGTGCACCGCCGTGATACGCGCCTTGGACCAGACCGAGTAGTACAGCTTCGAGGGCTGCCACGGTTCGCCCGCCTCGGGGTACCACGACGGGTCGCCCGCTCGCTCGAAGGCCGGCACCGAGATCTCGTGCACCCTCACGTGATCGGGGTGCGGGTAGCCGCGCTGGTCGTCGCCGTACGTGATGATCACCTGCGGGCGCTCGCGACGGATGACCGCCACCAGCCGACCGACCGCCTCGTCGAGGTCGGCCCGGTGGAAGCACTCGGGGTGGTCGTTGGACGGGGCGTCCTTCATGCCCGAGTCGCGGTAGCCCAGCATCTCGACGGCGTCGAACCCGATGACCTCGGCCGACGCCGCCAGCTCGCCGGGCCGCACCGCCGCCAGCAATTCCTTCTCCTGGTCGGGCGACAGGCCATGGAACGCCTGCCCCGGCTCGCGCAGCATCGGGTTCTGGAGGTCACCCTCCTCGCCGCCCGTGCAGCACACCAGCACGGTGCGCACGCCCTCGGCGTGGTAGCGGGCCAGCGTGGGCGCGCCCTTCGAGGCCTCGTCGTCGGGGTGCGCGTGCACGGTGAGTATGCACAGGGGTGCGTCGGACACGCTCTGCACGATACCGACGCGCACGCCGTGCGGCGGGACCGCTCACGTAGGCTGCGCACGTGCAATCCAGCGTGCCGCCCACCCGTCCCGGGGCCGCCCGAGCCGCGGTCGCCCTGACCCCGGCGCTCGCCGTGCTCTCCCTCGTCGCCGTCGCCGCCGGGTGCCGCACTGACGGACGGGTCCTGCGCGAGGCACGACCCGACCAGACGCTCAGCATCAGCGTCCCCGCCTCCACCGCCGAGGGGTCGGAGTTCGCCCTGCCGGACCTGTCCGAGACGACCCTGCCGGCCAGCACCGATACCGGTGCGACCGATGTGGGCGCGGTCATCGCCCCGTGGCGGGACGGTGCCCCGATCGACCCGCGCAACACGTGCGACGGCCTCGACATCTCCCCCGCGCTCGCCTGGGAACCCGCACCGGCGGGCACGGCCGAGATCGCCGTCAGTCTCAGCGACCTCGACGCCCCTGACTTCGTCCACTGGGTGGTGGCCGGCCTGCCGGCCGACTCGACCGGGCTCGGCGAGGGTGAACTGCCGATCGGCGCGGTCGCTGCGATCAACGGCTTTGGCGATGTCGGGTACGCCGGCCCGTGCCCGCCGGCAGGCGACGAGCACCGGTACCTCATCACCGTCCATTACCTTGGCGAGGCATCCGGTCTCACCGACGGCGCCTCGGGGGACGACATGCTGGCCCGTCTGCGCCAGACAGCCATCGCCACCGCAGAGGTCACGGGGACCTTCAGTCGGGCGTCCTGACCACCGATAACCCAACGACCGCCCCGAACGACCACCTGCCTCACCACCCACCCGACCGCTCCCGCTGACCCCGCCTCACACGACAGGACCCGCCCATCGACCAGACGCTGCCCTCGCTGCCGGTCGGCCTCTTCCAGGCCGACACGGCCGGTCGCGTGACTGCGGCGAACCCTGCCTTTGCCGCGCTCGTGCACGGCAACTCGTTCGGGGGCAGCCAGACGGCGGCATCGATCCTCGGCGCGGCGCCGTGGGCGGCAGCCCACCCCGCCGACCCCGCCGCCCCCCCGCCGAGCACGCGTGGCGGCAGGGCGTCGTCGGCGCCGGGGCATTCAAGGTCGAGTTCAGGGTGTGGCGCGACGACGGCCGACTCACCTGGGTGCGGCTCGACACGGCGCCCACCCACAACGAGCACGGCGTGGTCGTGGGCTACACGGGCAGCGTCACCGATCACACCGACGAGATCGCCGGGCGCGACCTGCTCGACCAGCTCGCCGCGCTGGCAGCAGCCACGACCGACGGCATCTTCGTGCTCGACCGTACCGGCACCCCGATGTTCGCCAACGACGCCGCACGGCGCCTGTTCGGCCTCGATGGGTCCGACCCGGTCGACCCGACCGGCGGCATCCCGCTGTCACAGACCCTGTTGCAGGCGGTCAAGGACCAGGTGCCGCGCGCGGTGATGACCGGCGCCGGCAGCGCCAGTTGGACGGGAGAGGTCGGGTTCCGCACACCGGACGGCATCGCCCGCACCCTCGACCTCGACATCCTCGTCAGCCGCGCCCCCGACGGCACGATCGAGTACTGGGGCGGCGTGGCACGCGACATCACCGCCACCCGACACCTCCAGTCCGAGCTGGCGCGACAGGCCAACCACGACGCGCTCACCAACCTGCCCAACCGGCTCAAGCTGGTGCGCTCGGCCGCAGAGGCCGTCGACCACCACCGTGGCAGCAGCGAGAACATCGCGATGCTCTTCCTCGACGTCGATCGGCTCAAGGACGTCAACGACACGGTCGGCCACGAGGTGGGCGACCAACTGCTCATCCAGGTGGCCAACCGGGTGCTGCACGCCACACGCCCCGCCGACATCGTGGCCCGCATCGGCGGCGACGAGTTCGTCGTGCTGTGTGTCGGCAGCATCGACGAGCAGTCAGCACTCGACCTCGCCGAGCGCGTCCGCCAGGCACTCAGCGGACGGGTCATGCTCAGCGGCTTCGAGGTCGAGCTGTCGGTCAGTATCGGTGTCGCGATCGGCTCGGCCGCGCAGTTCGAATCGATGAGCGGCCAGGACGCCGCGATCGAGCTGCTGCGCAACGCCGACCTCGCGATGTATCACGCCAAGCGGCAGGGCCCGTCGCGCAGCGAGCTGTACACCGACGAGATGCGCGCCGAGACGCGTCAGGCCAAGATCCTGAGCGGCGAGCTCGAGGTCGCACTCGCGGCAGGCCAGCTGCGCCTCGCCTACCAGCCGATCATCTCGACGCACAGCGGTCGCGTCGCCGGCGCCGAGGCGCTGCTCCGCTGGGACCACCCGACGCACGGCACGATGCTGCCCGCGCAGTTCCTCCGCCTCTCCGAGGACTCGGGCACCATCGTGCCGATCGGCGACTGGGTGATCCGCCAGGCATGCCACGACGCTCGCGCGTGGCTCGACGCCGGTCTGGTCGACCGCGGCTTCAGCGTGCACGTCAACGTGTCGGCCCGCCAGCTGGTCGAGAGCACGTTCGTCGAGAAGGTCATGGCCATCGTGCGCCAGGCCGAGCTGAGCCCGCACCAGCTCACCCTCGACTTCGACGAGGCGACGCTCGACGACCGGCACCCCACCACGCTGCGCACGCTGCAGGCGCTGCGCCGCTTCGGTGTGCAGCTCGGCCTCGACAGCTTCGGCACCGGCGTGTCGTCGCTCACCGCCCTGCGCACCTGTCAGGCCGAGGTGCTCAAGCTCGACGGCTCGGTGGCCCGCCTGCTCGGCGCGAGCGGCGACGACGACCCCATCGTGCGCGCCATCATCCAGTTGGCACACGCCCTCGACATGCAGGTCGTCGCCGAGTGGGTCACGTCCGCCGACCAGTTGCGCCGCCTGCGCCTGTTGGGCTGCGACCTCGTGCAGGGCCACCTGCTGGGCGAGCCGACGGCGGCCGACATGTTCGGCGAACGCACGCGCCGCTGACCCGACCGCTGCCGCACCGCTGGGTAGCCTCGTCCTCGATGTCGATGCCCCCGCCTCCCCCCGTGCCGTCGTGCTACCGACACCCCGATCGCGAGGGTGGTCGCAACTGCACCCGCTGCGGCACGCCGGCGTGTCCCGACTGCCTGGTCACCGCCACCGTCGGCTCGCACTGTCTCGACTGCGCCAAGGCCGCCAAGCCCGACGTGCGCACCCGCGTCAAGTACGCCAACGCACGGGTGCTGACGCCGGCGACGAACGTGCTGATCGGCCTGAACCTGCTCGTGTTCGTCTCCATGGTCCTCGCCGATCCGAACACGCTCAGCGGTGACATCACGACGGCACACGCCGAACTGGGTCTCGGCCGCCAGATCCTGCAGTACGGCTTCGTCTACAGCAACGAGTCACACGGCGGACCGCACCAGTGGTACCGGCTCGTCACCGCCGGGTTCATCCACTTCGGTGTGTTCCACATCCTGATGAACATGCTGCTGCTGTTCCAGCTCGGCCGGTTGCTCGAGCGCGACATGGGGTGGCAGCGGTTCACGATGCTGTACGTCGCCAGCCTGCTGGCCGGGTCGTTCGGGGTGCTGCTCGTCGAGCCGGGCGCGCTCAGCGGCGGTGCCTCGGGTGCGGTGTTCGGCCTGATGGCCGCAGCAGCGGTGGGCCTGCACCGGCGGGGCATCAACGTGTTCAGCACCGGCATCGGCACGACACTGATCCTCAACCTGGTGCTGACCTTCACCATCTCGGGCATCTCGATCGGTGGTCATGTCGGCGGGGCACTGGGTGGCGCCGTGTGCGGATGGGTGATGCTCGCCCCGCAGTGGAAGCCCGTACCCACGTGGGCGGGGTGGGCCACGCCCGTCGCCGTGGCGGCGGTGGCGCTGATCGGGTCGGTGCTGGTCGTCGGCTGAGCCGCCGGCGCACGACGGGTGCGTCACACCCCTCTGGCACGCTGCGACCATGAGCACCAGCGGACGGCACCAGGACATCCCCACCGACACCCACGACGACGCGGCAGTGGCCGAGGGCGTCGACCTCGACGCACCGGCGGATCACGACGCCGTGGGCACCCCTCCCCAGGCCGCCGACGGCACTCCCGACGAGTCGGCAACCCCCGCCGAGACCGATGCCGTGACGGACGGACCGGTACAGCTGGCGCTCGCCACACCCGACGCCCACGTGCGGTTCCACCTCGACCGCCGCACGCGCGAGCTCGGCCTCGCCCATGTCGCCGAGATCAAGCGGCAGCTGGCAGCCAGCGCCGCACGACGCGCTGTCGAGCAGGCGGCCGCCAGCCGCCGTACCGGGCGATCCTCAGGCCGCGCCGCCTGACGGGCTCAACGCCCGCACGGCGTCCCACATCTTCAGATCGGGGTCGAGCGGCAGGATCGCCAGTGTGCTGGTGGTGACGCCGTTGGCGAAATAGCGGTCGATCGTCGCGCGGCACTGCTCGGGCGTGCCGTGCACCACCAGGTCGTCCACCACCTCATCGGGGATCGCTGCCAGCGCGGCCTTGCGGTCGCCCGCCTTCCACGCATCCCACATCGGCTGCAGCATGTCGCCGCGCCCCAGCCAGCGGTGGAACTCGGCGTACACGGGCACGTTCAGGTACGCCGCGATCGCGAACCGAGCGGCCGCGCGCACCACATCGGCGTTGTCGCTCGGGCAGCAGAAGATGCGGCACACGATCTCCTTGTCGTCGCCGCCGGCCGCATCACGCACCACACCGGCGACCCGTGTGACGTCGCCGGGCGACAACCAGTTGATGATCGCCCCGTCGGCCTCGCGCGCAGCAAGTCGCAGCATCCCCTCGCGCAGGCCCGCCACCAGGATCGGAGGGGTCTGCTCGGGTCGCACCCCCAGCCGGAAACCACTCACCTCGAACGTGTCGTACGTGCGGGTCACCTTCTCGCCCGTCAGCGCATCGCGCAGGAAGCGCACGATGTCGCGCACCTTCTTGTACGGCTCGACGAACGGCACGCCGTTCCAGCGCTCGACGATGACGTTGCTGCTGCTGCCGATGCCGATCGCGAACCGGCCGGGTGCCGCGTCGGCCATCGACGCGACGCTCTGTGCCATGCAGGCCGGCGCGCGCGTGAAGGCCGGGACGATCGCCGTGCCGAGCCGCAGCCGCGGCTCCCACGCGGCCGCCATGGCCAGCGGTGTGAAGGCGTCGGCACCGTCGCTCTCAGCCGACCAGATGTCGGTGTAGCCGAGGTCGGCGAGCTCGACCAGCTTGTCGCGGTGCGAGTGGAGCGGGCCGGGCAGCGGCACCGTCATGCCAGGTCGGACGGGAAGGCTCATCGGGGACTCCTGCGTGTTCGTGCGTCGCGCCGTCAGGTGAGGACGCCAGTCGTCGGGCCCGAACGGCGACCCGTCACCGTCGCCGACTCTAGGTTCCCGACGCAGCGGCCGCCGGAAGCGGCACACTGGCGGGATGAGGTTCGCGATGCGCTACAGCCGTCTGTCGAGGCTCGGCCTCGGCCTGATGGGCATGGGGCCGCGACACAGCGCCGTCGAGGTCGCCGATGGGCACCTGCGGGTCCGCATGGGCTGGGCATTCGCCGCCGACATCCCTGTCGACCGGGTGCGGTCAGCGGTGCAGCGCACCCGACCGGTGCTCGACTGCGGCGTTCACGGGTGGCGCGGTCGGTGGAACGTCAACGCCGTGTTCTCCGGGCTGGTCACGGTCACGATCGATCCCGCCGTGCAGGCGCACGTGGTGCGGTTCCCCGTCCGGCTGCGCGAGCTGCGCATCGGTGTCGACGACACCGCCACGCTGATCGCCCTGCTCTCGGGCGACACGCCGCCGTCGCAGGTGGCCACTCACCACTAGGGTGGCCCGCATGGGGGACATGCCGTGGCAGGGTGATGCCTGCTCGCTGGTCGACGAGTTCAGGGCCGGTCGTCGCACACCGCTCGACGAACTGCGCGCCACCGTCGACGCCATCGGGTCCAGTTCGCTCAACGCGTTCTGTCACCTCGATCTCGAGGCCGCCGAGACCGCCGCACGACACGCCGATGTTCGCGCCCCGTTCGGCGGTGTGCCCATCGGCGTCAAGGAACTCGACCAGGTCGCAGGGTGGCCCGACACCCACGCGTCGGTGCCGCTGCGCCACCAGATCGCCGAGGGCACGAGCATCATGGTCGAGCGCGTGCGCGATCGCGGCGGCGCCGTGCTCGTCGGGCAGACCACCGCCAGCGAGTTCGGCGGCGTCAACCTGACGCGCACGGTCCTGCACGGCTCGACCCACAACCCGTGGCAGCACGGGCGCACACCGGGCGGCAGCAGCGGCGGCAGCGCTGCGGCAGTGGCCGGCGGCCTGTGCACACTGGCGACCGCCGGCGACGGGGGCGGCAGCATTCGCATCCCCGCCGGCTTCACCGGGCTCGTCGGGCTGAAGTCGACCTTCGGCCGCATCCCGCGAGGCCCGCTGGCCCAGTACGGCAACCTGACGGTCACCGTCGGCTGCGTGTCACGGTCGGTGCGCGACACCGCGCGCTGGTTCGACGTGTGCAACGGCTTCGATGCACGCGATCCACTCAGCCTTGCACGCGTCGACGGCTGGGAGGCCGGGCTGGGCAACCATGTCGATGCCCTGCGCGGCGCACGCGTCGCCTTCGCACCCACGTGGGGCAATGCAGTGGTCTCGCCAGTGATGTGGGACCTGCTACAGGCCGTCGGCATCGAACTGGTCGCACACCTCGGCATGCGGCAGGTCGACGAGATCGATCTCGGACTGCCGCGCATGGGCGCTGCGTGGTCGCTCAGCGGCAACCTCGGTGTCGAGGCGCAGTTGGCCGAGCACTGGCCGGCATGTGCCGACCAGTTGACGCCCGAGATCCGGTTCGGCATGGAGGCAGCGGCGGGTCGGTACGACTCGGCAGCGCGGGCGAAGATCGAGCGACGCCGCGCCGAGCTGAATGCCGCGATGGCGCGCATCTTCGACCCGACTGATGGCGTCGACTTCGTCATCACTGCCTCGAACCCCGACGTCGCGTTCGGCGCAGACGGCCCGCTGCCGGGCGTGTTCGGCGGCATCGACGCCGGTCCGGGCAACAACGGCCGACTCACCTTCCCCGCCAACCTGCACGGCAACCCGGCCATCAGCATTCCGGCCGGCACGCTCGACGGCCTGCCTGTCGGCCTGCAGGTCGTCGGTCGCCACTTCAGCGAGCAGCTGTTGCTCGACCTCGCGCTGACCGTCGAACGCCTCCGCCCGTGGCCGCTCGTCGCGCCCGGCGCACCTGCCTGATCGACCACCATGACCACGCTCACCGGACGTCAGCGCATGCTCGCGGTCGGCCTCATCATGTCGGTCACCCTGGTGGCGTTCGAGGTGACGGCGATCATCACGGTACTGCCCACCATCACCGCCGAGTTGCGCGGCGACTCGCTGTTCGGTGTGTCCATGGCGGTGTACACACTCGCCAACATGGTGTCGCTCGTCGCAGCGGGTGAGCTCGCCGACCGCTACGGACCGTCCCGACCGTTCGGCATCGCGGTCATCACGTTCGTCGTCGGCCTCGTGGTCGCCGCGTGGGCGCCATCGATGGTGTGGGTCGTCGTCGGTCGCCTGCTGCAGGGTGCCGGTACGGGGTCGTTCAACCCGATCTCGTACTCGCTCGTGCGACGCGCCTTCCCCGCCGACCGGCAGCCGATGATGTACACGTTCCTGTCGGCGGGTTGGGTGGTGCCGAGCCTCGTCGCGCCGCTCGTCGCCGGATGGATCACCGATGCGTTCGGGTGGCGGTGGACGTTCCTCGCGATCATCCCGGTCGCGGTGGTGGTCGGTGGTATCGCCGTGCGGCCGATGGCCGAGTACCGGCCGGTCGACAAGCCACGGTCGCGCAGTCGGGTGCCGCTCGCCGTCGCCGCCGCATCGGGTGTCGGCATGTTCGTCACCGGTATCCGCTTCGACTCACTCACCGTGGTGCTCCCCCTCGCGCTCGGTGGCCTCGCGATCGCGGTGCCCGCACTGCACCGACTGCTGCCGCGTGGCTACCGCAGCGCCAGTCATGGGTTCGCCGCAGTGCTGGTGACGCGCACACTGGCCACCGCATGCTTCGGTGGCGCCGACGGGTTCATCCCGCTCGCTGCCGCCCGGGTGCACGGCGCCGCGCCGACTGTGCAGGGGTTCGTCGTCATCGGCGGGGCGCTCACGTGGACGTTCGGACAGTGGCTGCGGGCTCGCACCCCCGACCGACCCCCGGGGCGCAGTGTCGGCGAGGGCTTTGCCGTGCTCGGCCTGGGCGTCGCACTGTCGGCCACCGTGCTGTTCGCCTGGTGGCCGCTGTGGGGCACGTTCGTGGCATGGGCAGTCGGCGGTATCGGCATGGGTCTGCTGTTCAACCCCACCACCGTCACGGCGATGGGCTATGCAACCGACGGCGACGAAGGGCACGTCAGCAGCCAGATCGCGCTCGCCGACTCGATCGGGTGGTCGGTGATGGGCGGCGTCGGCGGGGCCACGGTGGCCATCGCCGACCGCGGCTCGATCGGCATCCAGTCCGCGATCGGCACCAATTTCGCGATCGCGATCGTGCTCGCGCTGCTGGGCATCGCCGTGAGCCGCCGCATCCGCCCAGCCACCACGCACTGACGCGTCACGCCGATGACCGCGTCCACGATGCGGGTTGGACCGCAACCACCGGTCGGGCTGCGAGGGCTGGTCAGACGTCGAGGACTGCTCGTGCGACGAGGTCGGTGCCGAAGGCGGTGAGGATCGCGAGGTACAGCAACCCGGTGGCGGCCATCACTGCTGAGTAGTAGCGCTCTTTCAGTGCGGCCCGCGTCACGACGACCAGCACGATCGTGGTGATCGCGCACAGCGCCCAGAACCAACCCAATTGTCCGCCCCACCCGTCGTCGACCGCACCGCTGAACACCGACACCATGCCCGTGGGCAGCAGCAGCGACACCACCTCGACCGGCCACACCCAGCCCAGCCAGCGCACCAGTTCGTTGAGGTGGCGGCGAGGCAGTCCCGGCTGCACCAGGTACCAGTGCCCGAGCAGCATCGCATCGGTGACCGCGCCGAGGAACGCGGCGCCGACGAACGTGCGCAGCATCGAGACGGCAAGGTTGCCACCCGCATCGACCGCTGCCGCAGCGAGGCCGACGACGCCGACGAGTGGCGCGACGAGGTCGGCGACCGGTGGGAACTCGCGTCGCGCGTCAGCGGGCACGTCGTCACCGGTACGCGAGACCGTACGGTCGATACCGGTCATGGCTGCGACACGCGCACTACGCCGGTCGTGCTCGGCGTCCTGGCCGCGCACGCCGGCGCGGCGGCGCACCACCGACAGCACAAACGCCACCATCGAAGCCACCACCACGCCGGCACCGGCCAGTTCGCGTACGGGCACCATGCCGTACCGGAGGCCTGCGGTGACACCGCCCGCGGCGATGAGCGCATAGGTACCGCGCAGCAACCATCCGTATCCGAGACCCACCTCGCGGTGCCGCGTCGTGACCCAGCAGAACAGCAGGCCGCCGACGGCCCACTGCAGCAACACGGTGGCGGCATCGAGTCGGATCACGCCGACAGGCTAGGTCGGGCCGCGCCAGCGAGACCGGTCGGTGGGGTGCCCGGTCCCCGTCCACCACCGGCCAGTACGCTGCCGACGTGATCCCCCGTCGACTGCTCGCACTCGCCTTGCCCCTGCTCGTCGTGACGGGCTGTCAGCTCGGCGAGCGGCCGTCGTTCAGCAGCGACCCCTTCCCGCCCGGCGCCCTCACCGGCGATCCCTACGTCGACATGGTGCTCGAGCGGCTCGACGCGGTCACCACTGGCCCCGCGACGGCCGTGTACTCGGTCCTGCGCAAGTACGGCAACGTCGAGTACACCGCCACTGTCGTGCTGTCGAACGGGCAGCGGGCGATCACGCTCGGCACGACCAAGTTCCTGCAGACCGAACCCGTGGTGCAGACGTGCGCGATCGATGGCTCGAGCCCGTGCCTCAACGGCATCGTCGCCCAGGCCGCCAGCGATGTCGGCCTCACCATCGACTTCTACGCCGCCGACACCGCCAAGCGGCTGCGACGCGACGCCGAGGCCAAGACCGGCCCGACGCTCACGCACACCGACACCATCGCTGGGCAGTCGTCAGCATGCGTCGACGTCCCGCTCACCGGCGGAACCGCGGTGTACTGCGCGCTCGACAACGGCATCCTCGCCAAGCTCGACGACGGCGACGTCCTCGTGACGCTCATGATGTACGCCGACACTGCCGACCTGACGGCGTTCGTCCCGTCCAGCTGAGCACGCCGAGGCGGCTCAGCCAGCGGCGAACCACGAGCCGTGGAAGCCGTTCGGCACGCGCTGCGGCAGTGTCACCGTGGCGATCGGATCGGCACTCATGTCGGCCGCGTCCAGTACCACGAACGATGACGACTCGCCGTCCGCGTCGAAGACATAGGTGACGAGCACGCCTTCGTCCTCGCCGGCGCCGTCGTGCACCGGCACGAACACCGGCTCGCCAGTCTGTGCCGATGGCCCGAAGTCGTGCACCGATCGTGCGCCGGTCTGCAGGTCGTACTTGACGATGCACGTCGGGTCGCCGAGCCCCGCACCACCACGACGGTCGGCGACCTCGGGATGGCGCGGCGCAACTGCCCACCCGTAGCGGTTCGGCAGCCCGGTACGACGCTCGTCGATACGCGGGAAGGCGTGGCTGACCCCGTCGAGTTGTTCCTCGGTGACCGCCCCGGTCTGCAGGTCGAACCGCCAGCGCCACAGCATGCTCGGCTCGAAGCGGTCGGGCGCTCCGTCCCACATCGACGCGTGCCGACCGGCATCGAGCCACACGTAGCGGTCACCGTCGTCCCACGCGTTCATGACGTGGAAGACGTAGCAGAGCGACACGTCGAACCACCTCGGCTGCTCGCCCCGCCGTGCGCCGTCGCGCGACAACAAGCCGATGCGCGCCCCGTAGGCGGCGTCCCACCCGAACGGCATCGTGCCGGTCATCGCCAGCCCGAGGTCGAACGTGACCGGCAGGTCGAGGAACACCGCGAAGTTGCGGCTGAGCGCGAAGTCGTGGACCATCGTCGGGCCCGGCACGTCGATGGGCTGCGAGTGCACCAGGTCGCCAGCGGCATCCACCACGTGGTACGTCACGTACGGCGCGCCCACGAGCTCGTACCCGAAGAAGTGCATCTCGCCGGTCTCGGGGCACGTGTGCGGGTGCGCCGTCATCGGCGTGCGCAGGCGGCCTCCGAAATCGCAGGGCCCCAGCGTGTCGAGGTCGAGCGTCACCTCGTTGGGCAGGCTCGCCTCCTCGAGGGCGAAGACCCGGCCGGCGTGGCGCCACACGTGCGTGTTGGCCAGCCCGACCGTCAGGTCGAACGTGCCCGTGGCCATGTCGATGCGCGTCTGGCCGGCGAGCGCCTTGGTACGCACCCAGCGGTTGCGATACCACTCGGCCGCACCGTCGCGCAGGCGGACCGCATGCAGCATGCCGTCGCCGGCGAACCAGTGCGGCGAGTACCCGGAGGCCGGGTTGGCCCCGTTCCGCACGTACCAGCCGTCGAGGAACTCGGGCAGGTGGCCAGTGACGGGCAGGTCGTACACCTCGACCTCGTCGGTCACCGGTGCGTAGTTGCCGCGCAGGTGCCACGGCAGGCGCTGCTCGCCCTCGGGCTTCGAATCGGTGCGCGAGGTGCTGCCGGGTGCGTCGATGGTCATGGGGTCATGCTCGCAGACCGCTCGTCAGCCGAGGACCACGAGCGAGTGGTCGGCGTGGTTCATCGAGTCGGGTCCCTCGTCGGCCGCGACGACGATGTCCTCGAGACGCATGCCCCAGCGGCCGGCCACGTAGATACCCGGTTCGACGCTGAATGCATGTCCGGCCACGATCTGCTGCGCGTTGCCCGAGACCATGTAGGGGTCCTCGTGTTCCTCCATGCCGATGCCGTGACCGGTGCGGTGGATGAACCACTCGCCGTAGCCGGCGTCGTCGATCACCTTTCGCGTGACCGCGTCGACCGTCTCGCACGACGCACCGATGCGCCCGGCGGCAACACCCGCTGCCTGGGCCTTCTTCAGCACTGCGTACGCGCGCGCGATGTCGTCGGGCACCTCACCGATGTGGACGCAGCGCGTGATGTCGCTGCAGTAGCCGTTCATCGTGCCGCCGAAGTCGCACAGCACGATCTCGCCGTCGCGGATGACACGCGAGCCGGGGTGGTGGTGCGGCGACGCGGCGTTCTCGCCGGCCGCGACGATCGCGAAGTTGACGACGTCGTGCCCCTCGGCCAGCAGGCGCGCCGAGATGTCGGCACTCACCTCGGCCTCGGTGCGCCCTGCCAGCGGGATGTCACCGGCGTGCAGCTGCGCCGCGACACGGTCGGCGGCCGCGCCTGCGGCGCGCAGCGCAGCGACCTCGGCGGCGTCCTTGCGCGTGCGCAGCTCGCCCATCACCTCGACCGACCGGACGTAACGCGTGCTGCCCGACGGCCAGTGGCCGAGCAGGTCGACGAGGAAGCGGGCCCACATGGTGTCGCCCACCGCGGCCACGGCGGGTTGCGGCACCAGCGACGCGACGAGTGCCACCGGGTCGTCGGTCTCGTTCCACGGCCGCAGGCTGAACACGCCGGGCTGCTCGACGACGCGCGGTGCCTCGAGCCGCGGGATGACGAGGGTGGCATCACCGTCGCGCGGCACCACGAGCATCGTGAGCCGCTCGAGCGGCATCGCCTCGTAGCCGACGAGATAGGGCAGGTCGCTGCCGACCGACACGAGCAGCGTGTCGATGCCGCGCGCCGCCATGACGGCGCGGGCCCGGTCGACCCGGGAGCGGAGGACGGACGTCGGAGTGGTGGGGCCCATCGGCGCATTCTGTCGCGAACGCCCGCCATATGCTCGCCCGCGTGCCGATCGGACCCGCTGGCGCTACACCTCTCGACGGCCGTCGGGGCGCGGGTGCAGCGACCCGGCGGCGCCGGGTTCGGTCGTGGGCCACGCACCACCTCGCTGCGGCGACGACGGTCGCCATCGCCGCCACGACGCTTGCCGCATGCACGTCGGTACAGGGCGCGCACACCGTGTCGTCACGCTCCACGACCGCGGACGCCCCCGCCACCGATGCGTCGACGGCCCCCGTGCCCCCCGTCCCGGTCGGCACCGGCATCGTCGACTTCGGCGGCAACAAGCCGCCGCGCGACTACGACGATTTCGTCACTGCGGTGTTCAGCGACGTCGAGGCATTCTGGGCCGAACAACTCCCCGCCGTGTACGGCGAGGGCTGGACCACGCTCGACGGCGGTGTGTTCGCCGCGTACCCCGACCGAACCGACGCGATCCCGGGGTGTGGCGGCGACGAGACGACCTACGACGAGGTGCGCGAGAGCGGTGCGTTCTACTGCCGCGTGGACGACTTCATCGCCTACGACGACGCCGACCTCGTCCCCGGGCTGGTCGACGACCTCGGCAGGGAGGCGGTGGCGATCGTGCTCGCCCACGAATTCGGTCACGCCGTGCAGGAACGCATCGGCGAGTTCGACCAGCCGACCATTCTCAAGGAGCAGCAGGCCGACTGCTTCGCCGGCGCGTGGGCAGCCAGTGCGGCGACCGACGGCGACCGGGCCGTGCACTTCGACGACGTCGACCTGCGCGCCGGGCTGATCGCGATGATCCAGATCCGCGATCCCGTCGAGCTGGGCGGCCTCGACAACCCTGACGCACACGGCACGGGCTTCGACCGCGTCGGCGCGTTCCAGGACGGCTTCAACGGCGGGGTCGAGCGCTGCGCGACGTTCTTCTCCGAGGACCGCGAGTCACAGCTGATCGACATCCCGTTCGTGTCGGGGTACGAGGACCCCAACCTCGGCGACCTCCCCGTCGAGGACCCGGACGGTGTGGGCAGCGACATCGTCACCCTGATCCCCGAGAGCCTCGACCAGTTCTGGCTGGCACTCACCGCCGCCAGCGACGTCGGGTTCGCCGCGCCGACCTTCGAGTCGTTCGAGCCGTACGGTGGGCTGCCGTCGTGTCCCTCGCTCGACACACCCGTCACGGCGGGCGACGTCATCTACTGCCCGGGCGACCGCACCATCTACTGGGACCGTGCGCTCGCCGAGCGACTGGTGGCCGACCCGCTCGGGGGCGACCTCTCGATCGGCTATCTGCTGGCGAACGCCTACAGCGAGGCGGTGCTGCGCGCCCTGTCGAGCACGAGTACCGGCGAGGAGAGGGCGTTGGCCGGTGAGTGCCTCACCGGTGCGTGGGTCGGGTCGATCGTGCCGCCCACCCCCGCCGACAGCGCCATCCAACTCTCCGCAGGTGATCTCGACGAGGCAATCGTGACGGCGATCAGGAACAGCGATCCCTCCGACGACACGAACATCGTCGGCAGCGCGTTCGAGAAGATCGCCGCATTCCGTGCCGGCGTGCTGGGCGGCATCGCGGCCTGCTGAGCGGCAGCGCCCGTCAGGGAGCGGGCACCGCGCACTGGCTCCTCACGGGGCAGTTGCCGGCGGCTTGGTGGTCGTCGTCGCCTTCACCGTGGTCGTGGTCTTCGGCACCGTCGTCGCGAACGGGAGCGTCGTGGTGGAGGACGAGGTCGTGGTGTACGTCGAGTTCGGGTTGGCGAAGTTCCATGACGGTTGGCTCTCCTCCTCCGTCACGTCCTCGGGCTCCTTCTCGCCGTTCCAGACGAAGATGAAGTCACCGATCTCGACGAGTGTCGGGAAGTAGTCGGCCACCCACTGCGGGATGCGCACACAGCCGTGCGAGGCCGGCTTGTTTGGCACGTTGTCGGCACCGTGCACAGCGATGCCGTAGTTGAAGTAGACGGGGTTCATCATGCCGCCGAGCGGCCCGTTGCGCTTGCCCGCGTACTTGCGCGTGAAGCGGAAGACACCGCCCGGTGTCTTCGCGTAGGCGCACTCGTCCTTGGTGACGGGCTCCTCGAGCGGCTCGCCGTTCTTGTCGGTGTCATAGGTGACGATCTGGCACCACAGCTTGGGCTTGCCGTTCTCGTCGAGCTCGCCGCTCGAGATGTGCGTGACGAGCACCGAGCGGTTGTTCTTGAACACCACGAGCACCTGCAGGTCGAGGTACACCTCGACGTGGGTCTGGTCGGCGATGTTCTGCACGCGGCGCGGCTGGAAGATGAGGTCGTCCTGCATGCGCTGCCACAACTCGTTGGTGAGGATGCCCGTCTGCTGGTCGTAGCGCACGTTGTCGAGGAGCCCCTCGAACGCCCACAGCGCCTGCTCGGTGCCGCCGCCGAACTGGCCGTCGATCGGGCCCGGGTCGAATCCCAGGTCGTGCAGGCGTTGCTGCATCGCCGTGACCTCGGGGCCCGACATGCCACGCGTGAGCGGCTGGCTGAGGTTGGTCTTGACGCTCGGGCCACCGGTCCCCACCACCACGCCGTCGGGCGTGCTCGACGGCACCGTCAGGTTCGAGTCGTTGACCTGACCGAGGTTGTCCAACGAGTCGGTGCCGCCGTCGCCACCGGAGAAGCCGGCGAAGACCACTGCGGCGAGCACCGTGACCGCGCCGATGGCCGGCACCCACTTGCGCATCGGCGGGGGCGGCGGAGGCGCGGCGGGGCGCGACGGGCGGCGGCGGGCGGGTTGGGCGGGGGGCCGACGGGCGGTCACGAACTCTCCGGGACGAACAGGACGTCGAAATCCTAGTGAGCGGTGCCTGCCGGACGGCGTCAGCCGTGCTGGCCGGTCACCGGCTCGATGCCGCGCAGTTCCTTGCGCAGCGCCACCATCTCCTTGATGATCCGCTGGATCACCGACGACGATGCCAGCGTGCTCTCGCCGCGGGTGCGGGGGAAGTAGTCGACGCCGAACTGGATGACCTGATAGCCGAGCTTCTTGGCACGGATGATGAGCTCGGCGTCGATGAACGAGCCCTCGCTCTGCAGCGTGATGTGCTCGAAGATGCGGGTGCGGCACAGTTTGAACGCGAAGTTGATGTCGCGCATGCGCACGCCGAACAGTCGACGGATCAGCAGGTTGTAGAAGAAGGTGTAGACCTCGCGGATCGCGCCCTCGCCAGTGCGGTCGAAGCGGTAGGCGCTGACGATGTCGGCCTCGTAGTAGCGCATCAGGCGGACCGCACGGGCGGCCTCGGCCATGTCGAACGGCAGGTCGGCATCGCTGTACAGCACGACGTCGCCGGTGGCGGACGCGAAGCCGGTCTTCATCGAGCCGCCGAGCTTGCGGTTGACCGGGTGGTGCACGACCCGAACGTGCGGGTTTTCGGCGGCCAGCCGGTCGGCGATCTCGGGCGTGTGGTCGGTGCTCGCGTCGTCGACGACGATGACCTCGTAGTCGCGGATGTCGCCCTTGGCCAGCAGGATCTCGCATTCCTCGATGGCCGAGCCGACCGCCCGCTCGATGTACAGCTCCTCGTTCCACATCGGGAAGAAGATGCTGAGCTTCTCGAACGGGTCGCCGAACCGGGCGGGGGTGGCCGGTGCGTTCACGGGGCGGAAGGCTACCGCCGCAACTCGCGTCGATGGGGTCGCTACCCTCGGGCTGATGGACGACGCGACCGAGGCCACATCGGCAACGGCGAGCAACGCGTCACCCCCCGCTCCGAGTGCCGTCGTCGCCGACGCTGCTGCGGCCGACGGTGGTCATGGCGACGACCCGGCTGCCGCCGCATCGGGCCTTCCCCTTCCGCCGGCCGACGCCGTCACGTCGACCCACCGCCGCGCTCGCCGCCGTCGCCAGCAGCGACCGGGCGACCTCACTGCGAACTGGGCCACGGCGCTCGGCTGCGCATGGCTGCTGGGTGTGGTGTCGCTGGCTGCGGTGTGGGTCAGTTCGCGCACGACAGGCCTGTCGACGTGGTGGCTCGGCCCCGAGGCCCGCCCTGCATCACCCGTCGTGACGGCGCTGCCGTTCGTGCTGCCGCTGCTCGCGGTCCTCGCCGCCTTTGGCGGCATGCGGCGGGCGTCGTGGATCGGTGTTGCGGCATCGCTCGCGACCGCAGCGATCGCCATCGGCGATCTCGGCCGTGTCGCGGCGTACGGCGGCGTCGAGCTCACGGTCGCGGCGGCAACATTGCTCGTCTCGGTCGCGTCGTTCGCCGGCATGTACCGCGCCGAGTCGACGGTACCCTCGGACGAACCAGACCCCACGCGGTAGCGTTTCGGCCTTATGGCCAAGGTGCTCACGTCACTCCCCGTCGGCGAACGGGTCGGGATCGCGTTCAGTGGGGGGCTCGATACGTCGGCTGCCGTGGCGTGGATGCGCGAGAAGGGCGCGATCCCCTACTGCTACACCGCCGACCTCGGCCAGCACGACGAGCCCGACCTGCCGGGTGTACCCGGCCGCGCAAAGGAGTACGGGGCCGAGGAGGCCCGCCTCGTCGACTGCCGCACCGAACTGGTGCACGAGGGGCTCGTGGCACTGCAGTGCGGTGCGTTCCACATCACCACCGCCGGCAAGACGTACTTCAACACCACGCCGCTCGGCCGCGCCGTCACCGGCACGCTGCTGGTGCGTGCGATGCAGGAGGACGGCGTCGACATCTGGGGCGACGGCAGCACCTACAAGGGCAACGACATCGAGCG
>JBMSSR010000018.1:0-18727 GCA_049424465.1 Ilumatobacteraceae bacterium | reverse complement strand
CCGCTCGAACGCCTTCCCGGTCGTCGCCGACGAGAGCCGTGCGGTGCGCGAGCGCGTCGGCTTCAGCGAGGCGTCGAACTTCGCCAAGTACAAGGTGAGCGGTCCGGGTTCCGCCGCATGGCTGCAGGGCCTGTTCACCAACTCGCTGCCCAAGATCGGCCGCACCAACCTCACCGCGATGCTCAACCCGCAGGGCAAGATCGTGGGCGAGTTCTCGGTGTCGCGCATCGGCGACGACGAGTTCTTCCTCTTCGGCTCGCAGGCCGCCGAGGTGCACCACCCTCGCTGGTTCCTCGACCACCTGCCCGCCGGCAGTCCGATCCGGTTCGAGGTCCTGTCGCTGTCGATGGTGGGCCTCACCGTGGCCGGCCCTCGCTCGCGTGACGTGCTGCAGAAGCTCACGCACACCTCGCTGGCCACCAAGGACTTCCCGTTCATGGCCTTCCGCAAGGTCGACATCGGCATGGCCCCGGTGTGGCTCTCGCGCATGACCTACTCGGGCGACCTCGGCTACGAGATCTGGATGGCGCCCGAGTACCAGCGCTACTTGTTCGACCTCATCTGGGAGGCCGGTCAGGAGTTCGGGATGGCGCTGTTCGGGTTCAGGGCGCTCATCACGATGCGGCTCGAGAAGAACTTCGGCACGTGGTACCGCGAGTACCGCCCGATCTACACGCCGCTCGAGGCCGGCATGGATCGCGTGCTCAAGTTCGATCACGACTTCATCGGCCGTGCGGCTGTCGAGGCCGAGATCGCGGCCGGTGGCCCGACGCGCAAGCTGGTGATGTTCGAGGTCGACGTCGATCCCGAGGCGCCGGCCGACGTGATCGGTGACGAGCCGGTGTGGCACGACGGCAACGTCGTGGGCTGGATCACCTCCGGCGGCTACGCCCACTACTCGGCCAAGTCGCTGGCCCTCGGCTACATCCCCACCGAACTCGTCTCGGCCACGTCGGGTTTCGAGATCGAGATCATCGGCCGCCGCCGGCCGGCACACATCGTGCACGAGCCGGTGCTCGATCCCGAGGGTCTGCGCATGCGGGCGTGACCTCGGTGGCCAGCAGCCCCTGACACATGACGAAGGCCGGTGGGCGACCACCGGCCTTCGTCGTTGTCGGCAACGGTGCGACGGGCGGCCACGGGGCCACTTCACCGTCGGACTCGGTCAGCGCTTCTGCAACTGGACCAGGGTCTCGACCTCGATGTGACACCGGATCGCGTGCGTGGGTGACGCCTGGCGCAGCGGTGGCTCGACGGTGTCGCAGACCCCGGCGATCGCCCGCGGGCACCGCGGGTGGAACACGCAGCCCGACGGCGGATTGGCCGGGCTGGGGATCTCGCCGTCGAGGCGGATGCGGCCACGGGTGTTGCCGTCGACGTTGGGGATGGCCGACAGCAGCGCCTCGGTGTACGGATGATTCGGGCCGTTGAAGAGTTCGTCGGTCGGCCCGATCTCCTGGATGCGCCCGAGGTACATCACCGCGATGCGGTCGGACAGGTAGCGGATCACGCCCATGTCGTGCGAGATGAACACGTAACTGGTGTGCTGCGCGCTCTGCAGGTCGGCCAACAGGTTGAGGATGGCGGCCTGCACCGAGACGTCGAGGGCGCTCGTCGGCTCGTCGCACACCACGATGCGCGGGTCGCCCACGAACGCACGGGCGATGGCCACGCGCTGCTTGAGGCCGCCCGACAACTGGCGCGGCTTGAGCTCGAGGTGGCGCGGCGTGAGTCGCAACTGCGCCGCGAGCGTCTCGACCCGCTCGTTGGCAGCGTCGCCGGTGACACCCGTGAGCTTCTGCACGCTGCGCAGCAGAATGCGCCGTACCGACCAACTGCGATTGAGCGCCGAGTCCGGGTTCTGGAAGATCATCTGCATCGACCGCTTGTCGTCGGCGCTGCGCTCGGCCGTCGTGGCGGGCAGGACTGCCCCGTTGAGGCGCACTTCGCCGCCGCTGTCGCGGGCCTCGATGCCGAGCACTGTCTTCGCGAGCGTCGACTTGCCCGAGCCGGACTCGCCGACGATGCCGAGCGTCTCGCCCTCGGCGAGCTCGAGGTCGACGTCGACCAGCGCAGGGATCGCCTGGTTGCGCTGGCGGAACGTCTTGGACACGTGGGTGAGCTCGAGCACGTCGCTGCCCTCGACACCGGACAGCATCGCGACGTCGACGGCAGGCGTCGTCTCGGGGATCTCGCCCAGTCGGTCGACGTGATGGCACCGCGTATAGCGGCCGGGACCGAGCTGGACCACTGGCGGTACCGTCTCGCGACACAGGTCGGTCGCCAGCGGGCAGCGGTCGACGAACACGCACGTCGGCAGCGCGCTGCCGATCACCGGCAGCGCGCCGGGGATCGTGGCCAGCGAGCGTTCGGTCTTGCGGACACCACGACGGGGCAGCGAGCGCAGCAGGCCGACCGTGTACGGATGGCGCGGCTGGTCGAAGACCTGGTCGCTCGGCCCCTCCTCGACGATCCGGCCTGCGTACATCACACCGACGCGGTCGCAGAGCTGGCGGATGATGCCCAGGTTGTGCGCGATGAGCAGGACCGCCGCGCCAGTCTCGGCTCGCAGCTCCTGCACGAGGTCGAGCACCTCGGCCTCGACGGTCGCATCGAGGCCGGTCGTGGGCTCGTCAAGGACGAGCAGCGTGGGGTCGCAGGCCAGCGCCATGGCGATCACCACTCGCTGCTGCATGCCGCCCGACAACTGGAACGGATAGCGGTCCATCACCCGCGCCGGGTCGGCGATGCGCACGCGGCGTAGCGCCTCGAGCGCCGACGTCTCGGCCTGCTGCTTGGACTGGCCGAGCAGCGTGAAGCTCTCGATGAGCTGGCGCCCGACGCGCAACGTCGGGTTCATCGCCTGCGCGGGGTCCTGGTACACCATCGACGCCTCGGACGAGCGGAACTCGCGTAGGCGGACCTCGGACATGCCCGTCACGTCGTGACCGTTGACGGTCACCGTGCCGCTGACGATGCGCCCGTTGCGCGGCAGGTACCGCATTGCGGCGTACGCGGTCGTCGACTTGCCGCAGCCGGACTCGCCGACGAGGCCGTACGCCTCACCGGGCGCGATCGAGAACGACACACCGCGCAGCACCTCGCGGTCGACGCCGCGCACCGTGTAGACGACCTCGAGGTTGCTCACCTCGAGCGCCGCTGCCGACGACGACGGGGGCATCGACGGGCGTTCGGTCACGTCGGTCATGACGCCTCCAGGACTGATTGCACCGAGTCGGCGATGAGGTTCACGGCGATGACGAGGCTGGCGATGGCAAGTGCCGGGAACAGGGTGGTCCACCAGATGCCGGCGCTGAGCGAGGCATAGCCCTCGCTCACCTGGGCACCCCAGTCGGGTGATGGCGGCGGCGGGCCGGCGCCGAGGAACGACAGCGTCGAGACCGTGAACACGGCATAACCGATGCGGACGGTGAGCTCGACGATGATCGGGCCCGACACGTTGGGCAGGATCTCGCGGAACATGATGAACGCCGTCGACTCGCCGCGCAGCTTGGCGGAGGTGACGTAGTCGAGCTCGCGCTCGGCCATCACTGCGGCGCGTACTGTTCGGGCGACGATCGGCGTGAAGAGCGTCGCGACCACACCGAGCACCACCCACGCAGAGTTGCCGAGCGTCGTGAGCGCGAGCAGGGCGATGAGGATGACCGGCAGCGACAGGAACGCCTCGACGATGCGGCTGAGGATGATGTCGAGCCGCTTGCCGACATAGCCCATGACGAGGCCGAGCATCACGCCGAACACGACACCGAGCACTGCGGCGAGTGGGGCGATCTTCAGGACGTCGCGTGCACCCGCAACCACACGCGAGAACACGTCTCGCCCGGTCTTGTCGGTGCCGAAGAAGAACGACGAGCTGGGTGACAGGTGTGGCTTGTCACGAAAATCGAGCGGGTCGTGCGGGGCGATCTTGTCGCCCAGCACTGCGCACACCACCCAGACAGTCACGATGATGTTGCCGATGACGAACGACGGCCGGCGACGGATCAGCCGCCAGTTCTCGCGACGGGCCTGGCGGCGTTCGGTGAGGCCGGGACGCAGTTCGGCCAGCGCCGCAGGGCTCTCGGGGGCGGGGGTGTCGCTCATGCGCGCTCCAGTCGAATACGCGGGTTGAGCGCCGCGATGAGCAGGTCGGCCAGCAGCGTCGACACCATGTAGATGATGCCCACCAGCAAGACCGCGCCCTGCAGCACGGGGATGTCACGCTGCTTCGCGGCGAGCAGCATCGTCGAGCCGAGGCCCGGGTAGTTGAACACCCGCTCGACGCCGATGATGCCGCCGAACAGGTAGCCGATCTGCACGCTGATGACGGTGATCGTCGGCGCGAGTGCGTTGCGCAGGATGTGTCGCCGCATGACCTGACGGCGCGAGAGGCCCTTCATCGTCGCCGTACGCGAGTAGTCGGAGTGCAGCGCGGTGATGACACCTGCTCTGCTCATGCGCGCGAGGTACCCGAAGTAGGTGATGGCCATCGCCACTGCAGGGGTGAGCAGGTATCGAAGCTGCGCGATGAGGCCAGTGCCGTCCGGAGGGTTGGCGAATGCCTTGCCGAGCTTCCAGTGCACGCAGAACAGCGCCACGAGGACTGCTGCCGTGACGAACTCGGGGATCGACGAGGTGGCGAGGCCGAGGTTGACCACGGCGCGATCGGTGAGCTTGTCCTGGCGGCGGGCAGCGATGACACCCGCCACGATCGAGATGGGGATCGTGATGATGAGCGCCAGCAGCGCGATCTTCGCCGACCGGCCGAGCGCAGGGAGGATGAGGTCGAGCACCCGTTGCCCGCTGCCGAACGATTCGCCGAAGTCGAGCGTGACGATGTTCTTCATCGAGCGCAGGTACTGCTCGATGAGTGGGCGATCGGTGCCCAGTCGCTGGTTGAACGCCACGACGTCGGCCTCCGGCGCGAACGGGCCGAGGATCTTGCGCCCGATGTTGCCGGGCAGCACGTTGACGATGGCGAAGACGATCGTTGCCAGCAGCCACAGCGTGACGACGGCCGAGACGAGGCGTTTCAGGAGGTAGCGACTCATGTACTCGTGATCATTCCAGATATTCGAGGCCGGATATGCAACTGCCGGGCCAGAGCGCCTCGCGGCGCTCCGACCCGGCAGCCAACGTCAACTGGATCAGGCGAGGAAGCCCGCCGTGCCCAGGTAGAAGTGGCCGAGGCCCGTGCCGCGCACACCACCGAAGGTGTTGCGGTAGCACTGCAGGTAGTCGTAGAAGTACGGGATCACGTACGGCACGTCGTCGTTCGCGATCTGCTCGATCTTCGCCATCGCGGCCTTGCGGCCGGCGTCGTCGAGCGATGCCTGGTACTCCTTGACCGCAGCGCGGAAGGGCTCCGACACGTAGTGCGCCGAGTTCCACTCGCCGGTCGCGTACGCCTTGACGAGGTACACGGCGGGCGTGCCGCGGTTGCCGTAGTCGACGATGCCGAACTCCTCGCCGCCGTCGCAGCCGGTGGGCTCGTTGGTCGAGTCGTACACCTTGCACCAGCGGTCGTAGAAGGTGTCGGTGCTCTCGACGTTGAGCGTGATCTGCATGCCGATCTCGGCGAGCTGGCTCTGAACCAGCTCGGCGAGCTGCGGGATCTCGAGCAGCGTCGGGGCGTGCATCGTGACGGCGAGACCTGCCTTGCCGGCCTCCTCGAGCAGTGCCTTGGCAGCCTCGACGTCGCGCTCGCGCTGGGGCAGCGTCTCGTCGAAGTACGGGTACACCGTGGCGATCGGGTGATCGTTGCCGATCTTGCCGCGACCCTGCAGGAGGGTGTCGACGAGCGCCTGACGGTCGATGCCGAGGGCGACGGCCTGTCGAACGCGCTTGTCGGCGAAGTTGCCCTCGCGCGTGTTCATCCAGATCTGGCGGTGCGCCGCACCCGGGATGCTCTCGATGGTGAGCGACGAGTCGGCGAAGATCGCCTCGCCGCCGAGGACCGAGAAGCCCACGAGGGCGTCGAGCTCGCCGGCGAGCAGGCCGTTGATGTTGGTGGCCAGGTCGTCGGTGAAGTAGATCTCGACGGCGTCGAGGAACGGCACGCCGCCCCACCATGCATCGTTGCGCTCGAACACAGCCTTGGTGGCGATGTCATAGCTGGCCAGCTTGAACGGGCCGGTGCCGTCGGGACGGGCGTCGAGCGTGGTACCCACCTCGTAGTCGGCCGGGGTGATCAGCGACTGCGGGTTGTAGATCGACATCTGGTACGGGTACTGGCCGTCGGGGTTGTTGAGGGTGATCTCGACGGTGTAGTCGTCGATCGCCTTGGCGGCACCCGACACCAGGTACGAGGCCTGGTTGCCCGGGACGAGGCGCTCGATCGTGGCGACGACGTCGGCGGCGGTGAAGTCGCCGCCGCTGTGCCACTTGACGCCCTGGCGGAGGTTGAACGTCCAGACGCTGCCGTCGGCGTTCGGCTCCCACGACTCGGCCAGCATCGGTGCCAGCGCTGCACCCTCACCGGGGCCGCACAGGTACTCGAACGCCGTGGCGCACAGCGTGTACGTGCCCACGTTGTCCATGGCGACCGGGTCGAGCGGGCTGCCGGGGCGCTGGTTGCCGACCTTCAGCGTGCCGCCCTGCTTGTAGGTGCCGGCAGGCTCGGTGGTGGCGGTCTGGCCATTGCCGAGCGACGTGGTGACGTCGCCGCCGCCAGCGGTGGTCTCGGTGGTCTCGGTGGTGTCGTCGCCGCCGCAGGCCGCCAGCACGGCACCGACGGCTGCGGTCGACAGACCGAGCACCGACGCGCGCTGGACGAACTGACGACGGGACAACTTGCCGGCTGCGAACGCCTCGATGAGCGTGTTCTCGGCGGTCGGCGTACCGTCGGTCGTGTCGTGAGTCATGAATCTCCCCCAGAAGGTGATGCCACGGAATGTGGTCGGTGAAAAACTAGGCGCGAGTTACACGCAGGTCAACAACCATTCACGGTACGACCGCGCTGGAAATCCCACGAGCGGCGGTTCGCCCCACCCGGTTCCACCATCCGGAACCGTCGGTGGCGGTTCAGCCGCCTGTTGGCCCGCTCATCGACACGTCACTAGGGTCACGCGCTGTTGCCGACCGCGAACGCGACGGCACGTGAGACACGGGAGTCACCATGGTTGACGTCACGACGGCCGCCTCGAACCCCGACGCTGCGCCGCGTGGGCGAAGCGGCCGCGCCGCCCGCGTCGCCGCTCGTGCCGGCGCACACGCGTCGGCGCCGTCCGGGCCGGCCTACATCACGCGCGAGATCCCGTTCTACGACCTGCTGTCCGAGGAGGGGCTCGACCTCGTCGAGCGCAAGGCCGACCAGATCCTCGCCGAGATCGGTATCGAGATCCACGACGACGCCGAGGCGCTGCAGTTGTTCCGCGACGCCGGTGCGACGGTCGACGGTGTCCGCATCCGGTTCGACCCCGGTCACGTGCGGGCGCTCGCGTCGACGGCGCCCAGCGAGTTCGAGCAGTTGGCCCGCAACCGCGACCGGTCGGTGCGCATCGGCGGGCGCCACACCGTGTTCGTGCCGGCCTACGGCTCGCCGTTCGTGCGCGACACGGCCGGCGGCCGCCGCTACGCCACGCTGCACGACTTCGAGAACTTCGTGAAGCTCGCCTACAGCACCCCGTACCTGCACCACAGCGGCGGCACCGTGTGCGAACCCACCGACGTGCCGGTCAACAAGCGCCATCTCGACATGGTGTACGCCCACCTGCGCTACAGCGACAAGGCGTTCATGGGCTCGGTCACCGCGCCCGAGCGCGCCCAGGACAGCATCGACATGGCCAAGATCGTGTTCGGCGACGAGGTCGTCGACCAGCACTGCGTCATCCTCGGCAACGTCAACGCCAACTCCCCCCTCGTGTGGGACGCCACGATGACCGGCGCGCTCAAGACGTATGCACGCGCCAACCAGGCGCCCGTCGTCGTGCCGTTCATCCTCGGCGGAGCGATGGGACCGGTCACCAACGCCGGCGCGATCGCCCAGGCACATGCCGAGACGATGGTCGGTGTCGCGCTCGGTCAGCTGGTGCGCCCCGGCAGCCCGGTCATCTACGGCAATTTCCTGTCGTCGATGGCCCTGCGCTCGGGCAGCCCCACGTTCGGTATGCCCGAGCCGGCGCTCGGCAGTCTCGTCGTCGGCCAGCTCGCCCGCCGGGTCAACCTGCCGCTCCGCTGCTCCGGCGCGTTCACCCACTCGAAGGTGGCCGACGGGCAGGCCATGACCGAGTCGGCGATGAGCTTCATGGCCGCGCTGCTGTGCGGCGCCAACTTCATCCTCCACTCGGCGGGCTGGCTCGAGGGCGCGCTCACGATGGGCTACGAGAAGTTCATGATGGACCTCGACCTGGTCGGGTCGGCGGCGGTGTACCTGAAGGGCATCTCGCTCGACGAGGACCAGTTCGCGCTCGACGGTTTCGCCGAGGTCGGCCCCGGCAAGCACTTCTTCGGCTCGCAGCACACGCTGCGCCACTACGAGACTGCGTTCTACGAGCCACCGCTCAGCGACAACCTCTCGTTCGAGCAGTGGCGCGATGCCGGCGAGAGCACGAGCGAGCAGCGCGCCGCAGCGGCCGTCGCCAGCACGCTGCGCGACTACGAGGCCCCGTACCTCGACCCCGCCGTCGACGAGCAACTGCGCGAGTTCGTCGCGCGCCGCAAGGCGTCGATGCCCGACCGCTGGCACTGAGCCGCACTGCCCGACCACCGTCACCCACGCCGCGGAGGCACGCGATGAGCGCCACGAGCACCGATCCCCTGCTGCAGCCGTTCACGCTGCGCCACCTGACGCTGAAGAACCGTGTGATGAGTACGTCGCACGAGCCGGCGTACAGCGAGGACGGCATGCCCAAGGACCGCTACGCCGCGTACCACGCCGAGAAGGCCAAGGGTGGCCTCGCCCTCACCATGACTGCCGGCACGGCAGTGGTCAGTGCCGACAGCCCGCCGGCGTTCGGCAACCTGCTCGCGTACAAGGACGAGATCGTCCCGTGGATCCGGCGCCTCACCGATGGCATCCACGAGCACGACTGCGCGGCGATGATCCAGATCAGCCACCTCGGTCGGCGCACCGGCTGGGGCCAGGACGACTGGTTGCCCGTCGTGGCGCCCTCGGCCCTCCGCGAACCGGCCCACCGCTCGCACCCCAAGGCAGCCGAGGAGTGGGACATCCGCCGCATCATCGGCGACTACGCCGACGCCGCCGAGCGCATGCAGGCCGGCGGCATGGACGGCATCGAGATCGAGTCGTACGGCCACCTCTTCGACCAGTTCCTCTCGCCGCTCACCAACCAGCGCGACGACGAGTGGGGCGGATCGTTCGAGGGCCGCCTGCGCTTCCCCCTCGAGGTGCTGCGAGCCATCCGAGCCCGAGTGGGCAGCGACTTCATCGTCGGTGTGCGAATGGCGATCGACGAGGCCAAGCCCGACGGCATCGACACGCCCACCGGTCTCGCCGTGCTGCAGCGATACGCGGACGAGTCACTCATCGACTTCGTCAACGTCATCCGCGGCACGATCGTCACCGACGCCGAACTGTCGGACGTCATCCCCATCCATGGCATGGCGTCCGCCCCGCACCTCGACTTCGCAGGACAGGTACGCGAACGAATCGGTCTCGCGGTGTTCCACGCCGCCAAGGTCGACGACGTCGCCACGGCGCGGCACGCGATCCGCGAGGGCAAGGTCGACATGATCGGCATGACCCGCGCCCACATGGCCGACCCGTACCTGGTGCGCAAGATCACGCTCGGTCAGGAGGCGACCATCCGACCGTGTGTCGGCGCCACCTACTGCCTCGACCGCATCTACCTGTCGGGCCATGCGCTGTGCATCCACAACGCGGCGACCGGTCGCGAACTGCAGATGCCGCACCTCGTCGAGCGCGCCGCGTCACGGCGCCGGGTCGTCGTCGTCGGCGCCGGGCCGGCCGGCCTCGAGGCGGCCCGCGTCAGCGGCGAGCGCGGTCACGACGTCACGGTGCTCGAGGCGATGCCGTGGGCCGGCGGCCAGCTGCAGCTCGCCACACGCAACCCTCGCCGTCGAGACCTCATCGGCATCGTCGAGTGGCGCGTCGCCGAGCTCGAGCGCCTCGGTGTCACGGTGCAGAACCACCACTTCGCCGACGCTGACACTGTCGCGGCCCTGTCCCCCGACGTTGTCATCATCGCGACGGGTGGGATCGGCCAGAACCCGACGGTCGACCACGGCGGCACGCTGATGACCAGCGCGTGGGACGTCATCGGCGGCGACGTCACGGCGCAGGGCGACGTGCTGCTGTTCGACGACGACAGCAGCCACTCGGCGATGACGACGGCCGAGATGATCGTCCGCGCCGGGGCGCGGCTCGAGATCGTGACACCCGAGCGCGGCATCGGTGTCGACGTCGGCGGCCTCAACCTCGTGCCGTACATGAGAGCGCTCAACGACGCCGACACGCGCATCACGCTCGGCCAACGTGTGCACTCGATCTCGCGGCGAGCAGACGGGCGGCTCGACGTCGTCATCGGCGCCCCCGGGTCGTCCGCTCGCCACACCCGTGTCGTCGACCTCGTGGTCGGCGACCACGGCGTCGCCCCCAACGACGGGCTCTACGGCGACCTCGTGCCGTCGTCGTCCAACCTCGGCGAGGTCGACTACGCCGCACTCGTGGACGGCCGTGCACAGACCGTCCGTGCGAACCCGGCCGGGTCGTTCCAGCTGTTCCGCATCGGCGATGCCGTCGAGGGCCGCAACATCCACGCCGCCGTCTACGACGCCCTGCGCCTCTGCAAGGACCTCTGAGCAGTCGTCCGAGAACGGTTCCACGATGCGGACCGGTTCCACCCTGTGGAATCGGAGCGGCTAGTATTCGCCGCGACACCGGCCGTCAACGACGACCGCCGACCCGCCGAAAGGTTCCGCCATGGCATTCCCGTCAGATCTCGACATCGCCCGCGCCGCCACGCTGGCACCGCTCACCGACATCGCTGCGCAGATGGGCATCGGCCCGCACCTGCTCGAGCAGCACGGTGACGACCTCGCCAAGATCAAGCTCGAGGCGATCGACGAGCTGAAGGACCGCCCGAAGGCCAAGTACGTCGTCGTCACGGCCATCACCCCCACGCCGCTCGGCGAGGGCAAGACCACCACCACCGTCGGCCTCGGCCAGGCGATGCAGCACATCGGCAAGCGCGCGGTCATCAGCCTGCGCCAGCCGAGCATGGGCCCGACCTTCGGCATCAAGGGCGGTGCTGCCGGCGGCGGCTACAGCCAGGTCGTGCCGATGGAGCTGCTCAACCTGCACCTCACCGGTGACTTCCACGCCGTCACCGCCGCGCACAACCTGCTGTCGGCGATGGTCGACAACCACCTGCACCAGGGCAACGAGCTCGGCCTCGACATCCACAACATCACGTGGCGCCGCGTCCTCGACGTCAACGACCGCAGCCTGCGCAACATCATCGTCGGCCTCGGCGGCAAGATGGACGGCATCACCCGCCAGACCGGGTTCGACATCACGGCCGCCTCGGAAGTCATGGCGATCTTCGCCCTGTCGACGTCGCTCGAGGACATGCGTGCCCGCATGGGTCGCATCGTCGTCGGCTACACCCAGGCCGGCGAGCCCGTCACCGCCGAGCAGCTCAAGGCTGCCGGCTCGATGGCCGTCATCATGCGCGAGGCCCTCAAGCCCAACCTGCTGCAGACGCTCGAGCACACGCCGGTCATCGTGCACGCCGGCCCGTTCGGCAACATCGCCCACGGCAACTCGTCGATCGTCGGCGACCTCATCGGCATCCGCGGCGGCGACTACCTCATCACCGAGGCCGGGTTCGGTGCCGACATGGGCGCCGAGCGCTTCTTCAACATCAAGTGCCGCAACTCGGGCATGGTGCCCGATGCTGCGGTGCTCGTCGCCACGGTCCGCGCCCTCAAGGCGCACAGCGGCAAGTTCAAGATCACGCCCGGCAAGCCGCTGCCGGCCGACCTGCTCGCCGAGAACCCCGACGACGTGCGCGCCGGTGCCGCCAACCTCATCAAGCAGATCGAGAACGTCAAGGTGCACGGTGTGTCGCCGGTCGTCGCGATCAACGCCTTCCCCGGCGACTTCAAGAGTGAGCACGACGCCATCCGCGAGATCGCCGAGAGCGTCGGCGCCCGCGTCGCCGTGTGCACGCACTTCAGCGAGGGCGGCAAGGGTGCGACCGAGCTGGCCCAGGCCGTCGTCGAGGCGTGTGACGAGCCGAGCACGTTCCAGTACTGCTATGACGACGCCGACAGCCTGAAGACCAAGATCGAGAAGGTCGCCACCAAGATCTACGGCGCCGCCAAGGTGACGTACTCGGCCGCCGCCAACACGCAGCTCGACCGCTACGAGAAGAACGGCTACGGCACGCTCCCGGTCTGCATCGCCAAGACGCACCTGTCGATCAGCAGCGACGCGTCGCTGAAGGGTGCGCCCACCGGCCACACCGTCAACGTGCGCGAGGTCCGCGCCAGCGTCGGCGCCGGCTTCGTGTACCCGATCTGCGGCGACATGACCACGATGCCCGGCCTCGGCTCGGCCCCCGCCGCGAGCATCATCGACTTCGACGCCAACGGCGAGATCGTGGGCCTGTCGTGACCATCGCGCCGCAGGGCGAGTTCGAGCGCACGCCGGGGGGTGCCGTCCTGATGGACGGCATCCGCCTGCGTGGCGAGATCATCGCCTCGCTGCGCGCCACCATCGAGGGTGCAGGCTCGCCGCCGGTGTGCCTCGCCACGGTGCTGGTGGGTGACGACAAGCCGAGTCGCCTGTACGTCGGCAGCAAGCGCAAGCTCGCCGGTGAGGCCGGCATGACGTCGACGCACGTCGAACTCGGCAACGACGCGACACAGGCACAGGTCGAGGACGCCGTGGCGGCGCTCGCGGCCGACCCGTCGGTGCACGGCATCCTCTGCCAGTTGCCGCTCCCGAAGGGCCTCGACCCCGAGCCGGTGCTCGCGCTCATCCCGCCCGAGAAGGACGTCGACGGCCTCACCGAGCGGTCGATGGGACGACTCGTGCGCGGCCTGCCGGGCCACGTCGGCTGCACGCCGCTCGGCGTCATGCGACTGCTCGAGCGCTACGGCGTCACCACCGCCGGTGCGCGCGCCACGGTCATCGGGCGCTCGACGCTCACCGGACTGCCACAGGTGCTGCTGCTCGGCCGCAAGGGCGTCGACGCCACCGTCACACTCGCCCACTCGCGCACCAGCGAGGCCGACATGATCGACGTGTGCCGCCAGAGCGACATCATCGTCGCCTGCGCCGGTCAGGCCCGCATGATCACCGCTGCGCACGTCAAGCCGGGTGCCGCGGTCGTCGACGTCGGCGTCTCCCGCTCCGAGTCGGGCATCGTCGGTGACGTCGATTTCGATGCGGTGCAGGCAGTGGCCGGGGCGATCACCCCGATGCCGGGTGGCACGGGGCCGATGACGATCGCGTCGCTGCTCGAGAACACGTTGGCTGCCGCCAGGATGCAGGGCGCGTTCCCCTCATGACGACGGTGCTCTCGCTCGAGGAGGTCGAGAGCATCAGCCACCGCATGCTGACCGCGTCCGGCGCGTCGGCACTCCAGGCAGACCCGACAGCGCGGTCCATCCGCGATGCCGAGGCCGAGGGCCTGCGGACCGTCGGCCTGTCGTACCTGCCCACCTACTGCCAGCACCTCGCCCTCGGCAAGGTGCGCGGCGACGCCGTGCCGAGGGTGCGGCGACCACGTCCGGCGTCCATCGTCGTCGATGCCGGACTCGGCTTCTGCCACGCTGCGTACGAGGCCGGCGAGGACCCACTCGTCGCCGCGACGGCCGAGCAGGGCATCGCCATGCTCGTCCTCACCCATTCGTACAGCGCCGGCGTCCTCGGCTGGTTCGTCGACCGCCTAGCCCGCCGCGGACTGGTCGCGATGATGTTCGCCAACTCGTCGCCGCTGATGGCCCCACACGGCGGTCGCCGCCCGTGGTTCGGCACCAATCCGCTCGCCTGGGCCGCGCCACGCCGCTCGGGCCCACCCGTCGTGGCCGACCTGTCGTCGTCGACGGTGGCGTGGGTGAAGGTGAATGCGGCAGCCGCAGCGGGCGAGCCCATTCCGCTCGGGTGGGCGCTCGACGCCGACGGCAACCCCACCACCGATGCCCGCGCCGCACTCGCCGGCAGCATGACCCCCGCCGCCGGCCACAAGGGCTCGGCGCTCGCGCTGCTGGTCGACGTCATGTCGGGCGGTGTCGGGGCGTCGCACTTCTCGCACGAAGCACCCAGCTTCGTCGGGCCCGAGGGCGGCGCACCCGACGTGGGACAGGTGGTCATCGCCATCGACCCGTCGGTGTCGACGCCCGACTTCCTCGACCGGCTCGAGCACGAGTTCACGGCGCTCGCCGCCGAACCGGGCGTCCGCCTGCCGGGCGACCGCCGCCACGCCGATCGCGCCCGCGCTGAGCACCATGGTGTCGAGGTGCCGGACGACCTGTTCGCGCTGCTCGACGACTATGCCCAGCACGGGGCACCGGGCCGTACGGGTGGTCCCTCCTGATGTCGACCGTGCAGTCCATCGAGCGGGCCTTCGCGGTGCTGCGCACGCTGTCGGCCGGACCGGCCGGCGTCACCGACATCGCCGAGCGCATCTCGCTGCCCAAGAGCACGGTGTCACGCCTGCTGTCGACGCTCGAGGAACTCGGCGCCGTCGAGCAGGTGTCCGCGGGCGGTCATTACCGCATCGGCTGGGCAATGATCGAGCTGTCCGATGCGGCGCGTCCCGGCCGGTCGCTGGTGTCGCTCGCCCGCCCGCTGCTCATCGAGCTGAATCGCCAGACGGGCGCCGCGGTCGGGCTGTCGATCCCCGACGGCACCGACATGCTCTATCTCGACCAGGTCACGCCCGACAGCGAACTGCAGGTCCGCGACTGGACGGGTCACCGCATCCCGATGCACGCCGTGCCGTCGGGGCAGGTCGTGTTGGCTCGCGACGACCAACTCGCCGAGCAGGTGATGGCCGCTCCCCTGCAGGCGTTCACGCGACACACCATCACCGAGCCGCGTCGTCTTCGCGAACGCCTGTCGGCGGTGCGCGCCGCCGGCTACGCGATCGCCGTCGAGGAATATGCCGACGGCCTCAACTCGGTCGCCGCACCGGTGCACAACGCTGCCGGGCGCGTCGTCGCCGCACTGCACGTCTATGGACTGCCCGTCGATGTCCCCGGTGACCGGGACGTCGACGACCTCGGCCGCCTCGTGCGCCAGACTGCCGACCGACTGCGCATCGACTGACGGCACCCGACTCACTACCCGGAGGACAACCCACGTGGAGCACTACGACTACGTCATCGTCGGCGGCGGTTCGGCCGGCTCGGCCCTCGCCAACCGGTTGAGCGCCGACCCGTCGCACCGCGTCCTCGTGCTCGAGGCGGGGCGCATGGACTGGAAGTGGGACGTCTTCATCCACATGCCGGCGGCGCTGATGTTCCCGATCGGCAGCCGCTTCTACGACTGGAAGTACGAGAGCGAGCCCGAGCCGCACATGGGTGGTCGTCGCGTGTACCACGCCCGCGGCAAGGTGCTCGGCGGCAGCAGCAGCATCAACGGCATGATCTTCCAGCGCGGCAATCCGCTCGACTACGAGCGCTGGGGCGCCGACCGTGGCATGGAGACGTGGGACTACGCCCACTGCCTGCCGTACTTCAAGAAGATGGAGACGTGCCTCGCTGGTGCTGACGACTGGCGAGGTGGCGACGGCCCGCTCGTGCTCGAGCGCGGCCCGTCGGACAGCCCGCTCATCGACGCATTCCTGGCGGCCTGTCAGGAGGCGGGGTATCCGTTGACGAGCGACGTCAACGGCTACCAGCAGGAGGGCTTCTCCCGCTTCGACCGCAACGTGCACCGCGGCCGGCGGCTCAGTGCGGCGCGGGCCTACCTGCACCCGGTGATGAGCCGACCCAACCTCACCGTGCGCACGCGCGCGTTCGTCCACCGCATCACCTTCGACGGCACCCGCGCCACTGGTGTGCAGTACGAGCACCGCGGCACGTTGCGCTCCGTCGGCGCGCGCGAGGTCGTGCTGTGCGGCGGCGCGTTCAACACGCCACAGGTGCTGCAGCTCAGCGGCGTCGGTGACCGCGCGGCGCTCGAGCCGCTCGGCATCCCGATGGTGCACGACCTGCCGGCAGTCGGCAGGCACCTGCAGGACCACCTCGAGGTCTACGTGCAGCACGCGTGCACGCAGCCGGTGTCGATGCAGCCCAGCCTGCAGATGTGGCGGCGCCCGTTCATCGGCCTGCAGTGGCTGTTCCGCAGGGGCCCGGGCGCCAGCAACCATTTCGAGTCGGGTGGGTTCGCGCGCAGCAACCCCAGCGAGCGCTATCCCAACCTGATGTTCCACTTCCTGCCCATCGCCGTCCGTTACGACGGCACCGCCCCGGCAGGAGGGCACGGCTACCAGGTGCACATCGGCCCGATGTACTCCGACGCGCGCGGCTCGGTACAGATCACGTCGGCCGACCCCAAGGTGAAGCCGGCGCTGCGGTTCAACTACCTGAGCACCGACCAGGACCGCCGCGAGTGGGTCGAGGCCATCCGAACCGCGCGGTCAATCCTGTCGCAGCCGGCACTCGTGCCGTTCAGCGGCGGCGAGATCTCGCCCGGACCCAGCGTCGAGACCGACGACCAGATCCTCGACTGGGTGCGCAAGGACGGCGAGACCGCACTGCACCCGAGCTGCTCGTGCCGCATGGGCGCCGCCGACGACGACAGCGTCGTCGACCCGCTGACGATGAAGGTGCACGGCATCGAGGGCGTACGCGTCGTCGACGCCTCGGCGATGCGCTACGTCACCAACGGCAACATCTACGCACCGGTGATGATGATGGCCGAGAAGGCCGCCGACCTCATCCTCGGCAACACCCCACTGGCTCCCGACCCCGCGCCGTTCTACCGCGCCACGACCGCCTGACCGCAGGTCGGCAGCGATCGCTCGCGCTGTTCAGGACGCGTAGCCCGGGTCCTCCTCGTCGAGGATCGACATCAGGGCACGGAAGTGCAGGTCACAGTCAGCGGGGTACGCGAACCACTGCGAGCGCGTGAGCGCCGCGATCTCGTCGGGGATGATCGACAGCGGCCGACCTGTCGACAGCGCCAGGACCTGGTGCTGCGCAGCGCGCTCGAGGTAGTAGAGGTCCTCGAATGCCTCGGCGACGGTCTCGCCGATGACGAGCACACCGTGGTTGCCGAGGAACAGCACGTTCTTGTCGTCACCCAGGAGTTCGGCGACCCGCACGCCTTCGTCGGGGTTCAGGAACATGCCGCCGTAGTGGCGGTCGTACGCGATGCGCCCGTGGAACCGGCACGCGTTCTGGTCGAGCATCTGGAACTCGTAGCCCTCGAGCGACGCGAGCACCGTCGCATACGGCTGGTGCGTGTGCAGCGCCACCTTTGCCCGTGGGATGAGCCGATGAAGGTTGGCGTGCAGGTACCACGCCGTCGGGTCGGCGCGCGGGTCGACCGAGGCCCGAGACGACTCGCTGCTGTCGAGCCGCACGAGCGAGCCGGCGGTCACGCGTGAGAAATGTGCGCCGATCGGGTTGAGCAGGAACATGCCGTCGTCGTCGGGTATGACGGCGCTGAAGTGATTCGCGACCGACTCGTGCCAGTTGAAGCGGGCCGTCCACCGGAACGCAGCGGCGAGCTCGCGGCGGAGCGTCGCCTCTGCCTCGCTCACTGCAGCTCCGCCGGGAACCCCGGCGCGCGCAGGTCGGTGCCGAGCGCATCCTCGAGCAGCTTGACGACCTGGCTCGACCAGGCGCTGCCGCCGTACTGCGAACGGGCCCGGATGAACGTCTGCAGTGTCTGCCCGGCGAGATCGAGCGGGACGCCGAAGCGACGGCCGAACTCCATCGCGAAGCCGAGGTCCTTGACCGCGAGGTCCATCGTGAAGTTGATGTTGTAGCTGCCGTTCAGGATGACCTGACTCTCGGTCTCGTGCACGAAACTGTTGCCCGACGAGTTGAGGATCGCGTGGAACGCCTTGGTGAGGTCGAGGCCGCCGCGCTTGGCCAGCATCAGCGCCTCGCCGGCAGCGACGAGGTGGATGAAGGCCAGCATGTTGGTGATCACCTTGATGACCGCAGCACTGCCGAGCGGGCCCATGTGCAGTACGGGGCTGCCGATGACGCCGAGCAGATCAGCGTGCTCCTCGAACAGTGCCTCGTCACCGCCGACGAGCACCGTGATGTCGCCGGCCGCCGCCTTGTGCACGCCGCCGGTGACGGGCGACTCGAGCATGCGCACACCGCGGTCGGCACAGATCGCGGCGAGGCGGAGCGTCTCCTCCTGGTCGTTGGTGCTGTTGTCGATCCAGGTGCCGCCGGCAGCGAGGCCGGCGAGAATGCCGTCAGGGCCGCACACCACCGCGTCGATGACGCGCGGCGAGGGCAAGCACGTGAACACCACGTCGCTCGCCTCGGCGACCTGCTTGGCGGTGTCAGCCCAGTGCGCGCCCTCGGCGAGCAACGGTGTGGCGAGGTTCTTGTCGAGGTCGGTCACGGTCACCGTGTGGCCTGCCTTCAGCAGGTTGTGGGCGAGGTGGAAACCGAGGTTGCCGAGGCCGACGTAGCCGACCTTCTTGGGCGTGGTGGTCATGGGAGATCCTTGAGGGTGAGAGGGCGGGTGAGGTGCGAGGACGACGCGTGGGAGTGCGACATGCAAACGGCGGGTTGTCGTCCCTCGCGAGACGACAACCCG
>JBMSSR010000017.1:0-18854 GCA_049424465.1 Ilumatobacteraceae bacterium | reverse complement strand
CGGCCCTGGTTGGCAAGCTGACCACGCCCGCGGCGCTGATGGCCTCCATGGGCATGCTGCCCACGCCCGAGTGGCTGGGCCAGCACTACAACCCGCGCCGCAACGCCGAGCGGCGCCTGAAGCGCGCGGCCAACGTCGCGGACCTGCGCCGTATCGCGAAGCGCCGCCTTCCCCGGGGAGTGTTCGACTACATCGACGGCGGCGCCGAGGACGAACGGACCCTGCGCGCCAACAGCGCGGCGTTCGCCGACACGCCGTTCAACCCCCGCGTGCTGCGCGGCCTGCAGTCGGTCGACATCTCGTCCACCGTGCTCGGCGAGGCCGTGCCGTTCCCGCTGGTGCTCGCTCCCACCGGCTTCACCCGCATCGCCGATCCGCAGGGCGAGCTGGCCGTGGCCCGGGCCGCCGCGAAGGTCGGCCTGCCCTACACCCTGTCCACGCTCAGCACCCGCTCCATCGAGGAGATCCGTGCCGTCAGCGAGGGCCGCTTGTGGTTCCAGGTCTACGCGTGGAAGGACCGGGGGCTGGTCGAGGAGATGATCCGACGCGCTGCAGCGCAGCGGTACGAGGCGTTGATGCTCACCGTCGACACCGCCGTGTTCGGGCGTCGCGAGCGCGACGTGCGCCGCGGCTTCTCGCTGCCTCCCAAGATCGGGCCGCGCACGATCGTCGATGGCGCGCTGCACCCCGGGTGGACGCTCGACTTCCTGCGCAGCGAACCGATCCGCTTCGCCAACGTCGTCGGCCGATCCGTCGGCGACGGCGCATCGCCCGTCACCCTCTCGGCATACGTCAACGAGCAGTTCGACCCGGCACTGTCGTGGGACGACATCGATTGGCTCCGTTCGGTGTGGGACGGGAAGATCATGGTCAAGGGCATCCAGTCGGTCGAGGACGCGCTGATCGCCGCCGACAAGGGCGTCGACGCGGTCATCCTCTCCAACCACGGCGGCCGGCAGCTCGACGGCTCACCCGCGACGTTCTCGCTCGTCGCGCCCGTCGCCGACGCCATCGGCGGCCGCACCGAGGTCGTGTGCGACGGCGGCGTCCGCCGCGGCAGCGACATCGTGAAGGCCGTGGCAGCCGGGGCCTCCTGGTGCATGGCTGGCCGCCCCTACCTGTACGCACTCGGGGCGGGCGGCGAGCGTGGTGTCGACCGCCTGCTCGAGTGGTTCCGCGCCGACATGGTGCGCACCATGACCCTCATCGGCGCCGGCTCGATCGCCGACCTCGACCGCACGTTCCTCACACTCACGAATCCGGAGTTCCACTCATGACCGCTTCGCACCCGCACGTGGACTGGTCCGCGCTGATGATCGCCCCGAGCGTCGCACTCGACAGTGCGCCGGTGCTGCGCCGCGAGGTGACGCTCGACGCCGGACACGGCGCCGTCCGCACCGCGTGGCTGCACGTGACGGCGATGGGCGTGTTCGAAGCGACGATCGACGGCGAGCCGGTCGCCGACGACGTGCTCAGCCCCGGATGGACCGCCTTCCAGTGGCGCCACCGCTTCCGCTCGTACGACGTGACGGACCGTCTACGCGACACGTTCGTGCTGGGCATCGCGCTCGGCAACGGCTGGTATCGCGGCCGGCTCGGCTGGTGGGGCAAGCGGGCGCTCTACGGCGATCGGCTCGGCGCCATCGCCCAACTCGAGGTGGAGTTCGCCGACGGGCACCGTCAGCTGGTGGGTACCGACGAGCAGTGGCAAGCCGGGCCGTCCGCCCCGATCGAGGACGCCCTGTACGACGGGCAGACGATCGACGCCCGGCGACGCGACGATCGCTGGACGGCAGCGGGAGCCCCGCTCGACGGTTGGGGCCGGGTTGAGTCGGTCGACTTCGACCGTTCGCTCCTCACCCCCTACGTCGGCCCTCCGGTGGTGCGTCACGAGTCGGTCCGTCCGATCGCCATCTGGGACGGCCCCGACGGCACCACGATGGTCGACTTCGGCCAGAACCTCGTCGGCTGGATCCGCTGCACCGTGCAGGGCGAGGCTGGCACCGAGGTGACGATCCGCCACGCGGAAGTGCTGGAGCACGGCGTGCTCGGCGTGCGACCACTGGGCACAGCGAAGGCCACCGACCGGTTCGTCCTCAGCGGCGGCATCGACGTGTTCGAGCCGACGATGACCTTCCACGGCTTCCGTTACGCCGAGATCTCCGGCTGGCCCGGCGAACTGACCTCCGACGCGCTGGAGGCCGTCGTCGTCCACTCCGACCTGCGGCGCACCGGCTGGTTCGAATGCTCCGACCCGATGGTGAACCAGTTGCACCGCAACGTGGTCTGGGGCCAGCGCGGCAACTTCCTCGACGTACCCACCGACTGCCCGCAGCGAGCCGAACGGCTCGGCTGGACCGGCGACATCGCCGCCTTCGCACCGACCGCCGCGTTCCTCTACGACGTCGACGGCTTCCTGCGCGACTGGCTGGCCGACCTCGCCGCCGAACAGACGGCGGCCGACGGACTGGTGCCCCCCGTCGTGCCCGACATCACGGCCACCTGGGACAGCCCGGTGCGCGGAATCATGGACGCCACCGCCATCTGGAGCGACGCGGCCGTGTGGGTGCCGTGGAGCCTCTACGAGGCCTACGGCGACGTCTCCGTGCTGGCCGACCAGTTCGAGTCGATGAGCGCACACATCGACCGGATCGAACGCTTCGGGCTGTCGACCGACGGACTGTGGGACCAGAAGTTCCAGTTCGCCGACTGGCTCGACCCCGACGCACCGCCGCAACAGCCGTGGAAGGCCAAGGCCAGCCCCGGCGTCGTCGCCACCGCCTGCCTGTATCGCACGGCCACCATCGTCGCCGACTCGGCTCGCCTGCTGGGCAACGAGGACGACGCCCGCCGATTCGGTGACCTCGCGGCGCGGACCCGTGCCGCGTTCAACGAGCACTACGTGGGCGACGACGGCGTGATCGTCAGCGACGCCGCCACCGTGTACGCACTTGCGATCGTGTTCCGGCTGCTCGACGACGACCTCACCGCGCGGGCCGGCGAGCACCTCGTCCGCCTGGTCCGCGAACGCGACCACCACATCGCCACCGGATTCGCCGGTACGCCGTTCATCTGCGACGCGCTGACGCGCACGGGGCACGTCGAGGACGCGTACGCGTTGCTGCTGCAGCGGGAGTGCCCGTCGTGGCTGTACGCCGTGACGATGGGCGCCACCACCATCTGGGAACGCTGGGACTCGATGCTGCCGGACGGGTCGATCAATCCGGGCGACATGACGAGCTTCAACCACTACGCCCTCGGCGCGGTGGCCGACTGGCTGCACCGCACCGTCGCCGGCATCGCGCCGCTCGAACCCGGCTACGCGAGCGTCCGCATCGCGCCGCGGCCCGGCCCCGGCATCACGTGGGCGTCGGCCGCGATCGACACGCGCCACGGGCACGTCGCCGTCCGGTGGGAGCTGACCAGCGACCGACTGGTGCTCGACGTCGAACTGCCGGACGGCATCACCGGTGTCCTCGACCTTCCCGGACGACCCGCCACCGACCTCGGTGCCGGCACGCACCACCTCGAACTGGAGACCACGTCGTGACCGACGGCAACGCCGAACTCAGCCCCGTCCTGGCAGGAATGCTCGCCGAACTCGAGAAGAACGGTTCCCCGCCGGAGACTCGCCCCGAGGCCACCACCGCGGCCCTCGTGGAGCGCTACCCCGCGCTCGCGCCGGTCATGGTCGAGCCGGTCGAGATCGACGGGCCCCACGGCCCGGTCGAGGCGCGGGTGTACCGCAACCCGGAGCTCACCTCGGACTCCGGCTTGGTGTGGGTCCACGGCGGCGCGTGGGTATCGGGCATCCTCGACAACCCGGAGGCGCACTGGGTGTCGATGGCGATCGCCGCCGCCGGCATCCCCGTGCTGTCCGTCGAGTACCGCAAGGCGCTGAACGGCGTGCACTTCCCCGTCCCGTCCGACGACGTGCTCGCCGCCTACGTGGCCGCACCCGCGCTACTCGGCAACCCCGGCCACGTGCACATCGGTGGTGCGAGCGCGGGCGCGAACCTCGCCGCCGGTGTGACGAAGCGGCTGCGCGACGGCGCCGGCCCGCTGCCGGCGAGCATGGTGCTGGCCTACGGCCTGTTCCACCCGACCCTGCCGGAGTACAGCGACGAGCTGACCGCCGCGCTCACGAAGGACCCGCAGGTGGACGTGATCTGGCGGGCCGTGACTCCGTCGATCAACCTGAACTTCGTCGGCGACCGCGCGCTGCTCGCCGACCCCTACGCGTTTCCCGCCAACGGCGAACTCGCCGGCCTTCCGCCGACCTACGAGATCAACAGCGAGGTCGACTCGCTGCGAGCATCGGGCGAGGAATTCGCCCGCCAGCTCGCGGCCGCCTCCGTGGAGGTCGTGGTGGAGACCGAGCCCGGTACCGGGCACGGTCACTTCGATCAGCCGACGCAGCCGCAGGGCGAGCGGTCACTGGCACGCATCGTCGCGTGGATCCGTGCGCGAGAGGCCGCCCTGCGCTGAGTCAGGCCGGATCGACCAGGAACGACGTTGCCGTCGACGCGGTGCTGTCGCCGCCGACCCACACGTCGAACGTCGCCGCATCGAGCACCCACCCGCGTGTGGCCGCGTTCCAGTAGCGGCGCTCGGCCGGCCCGATCGTGAACTCGACCGTGCGGGTCTGGCCGGACCGCACCTCGACACGCTGGAAGCCCTTGAGTTCACGTGCCGGGCGTGCGGCCGTGCCGTGACGCTGGTGCACGTACAGCTGCACCACCTCGTCGCCGGAGCGCGCGCCGGTGTTGGTGACGTCGACGGACACGACGACGGTCCCGTCGAGGGGTACCGACGCGCGGTCGACGGCGAGGTTCGAGTACTCGAATCGGCCGTAGCTCAGGCCGTGACCGAACGGGAAGAGCGGGGTGCTGTCGGCGTCCCAGTACCGGTGTGCACGCCCCTCGGGAGCCTGAGAGACGGTGTGCGAGTAGATGAGCGGCACCTGTCCCACCGAGCGCGGCCAGGTGAAGGGCAGCTTGCCGCCGGGCGACGCGTCACCGAAGAGCAGGTCGGCGATCGCAGTGCCACCCTGCGTCCCCGGGTACCAGATGTCGAGGATCGCAGGAACGTGCTCGGCGGCCCAACTCAGCTCGAGCGGGCGGCCGTTCATCACGAGCAGGACGACCGGTGTTCCCGTCGCCACCACTGCTTCGAGGAGTTCCTGCTGGCGACCGGGGAGATCGAGTGTGGAGCGCGACGCAACCTCGCCGATCTGGTCCTGCCACTCGCCGACGACGACGACGGCGATGTCGGCATCACGGGCGATCGCGATCGCTCGGTCGAACTCGGTGGTCTCGTCGAAGCCGACCGGGTCCTTCGCCGACCCCAGCAATCCGGCGAAGGGCGACGAGTGCCGACGACGAGCGACCGACACGCCACGAGCGTGCTCCACACGAACGGCGTCCCCGACCTTGCGGCGGATTCCGTCGAGCACGGACACCGTCTCGGCGACGTCGATGGCGTCGAACACCCACGGCCCCAGCGCGTCGCGCTTCGAGTCGGCCAGCGGGCCGATGACGGCGATCGAGCCGATCGAGCCACTGTCGAGCGGCAGGAGTTCGCTGTCGTTCTTCAGCAGGACGGCAGCCCGCTCGGCGGCGAGCCGGGCGACGTCGCGGTGCGACGGGTCGTCGAGGACCGACGCGGCGAGGGACGGGTCGACGTACGGATCGTCGAACAGGCCCATCCGAGCTTTCGCCCTCAGCACGCGACGCACGCTCTCGTCCAGCTCGCGCTCGCTCAGGCGTCCCGACTCGATCGCAGCAGGAAGTCGCGCGAACGCAGGCGCGAACACCGCCATCTCCATGTCGACGCCCGCCCCGATCGCACGCGTGGCCGCGTCCGTGAGGTCGGACGCGAAGTCCTGCGTCACGAGCGACCGCACTGCATTGGCATCGCTCACCACGAAACCGTCGAACCCCCAGGTCTCGCGCAACACCTCGGTGAACAACCACCGATTACCGCTGCCGGGGATGCCGTTGAGTTCCATGTACGCCGTCATGATGTTGCCGGCACCGGCCTCGACCGCTGCCGCGAACGGCGGGAAGTACACGTTCCACAGCTCGGAGTCCGACAGGTTGACCTCGTCGTAATCGCGCCCGCCCAGGCCGGCTCCGTATCCCGCGAAGTGCTTCGGACCGGCGATGACGCTGCCGGGGCCGCCGAGGTCGTCACCCTGGAAGCCACGCACCTGCGCAACGGCCATGGCCGCTCCGAGGAACGGGTCCTCGCCGGCGCCTTCCACGATCCGTCCCCAGCGGGGATCCCGAGCGATGTCGACCATGGGCGCGAACGTCCAGTGGATGCCGACGGCCCGGGCCTCACGGGCGGCCACCGACTGTGCCGCTTCGACGATGTCGGGATCCCAGGAGGCAGCCATCCCGATCGGCACCGGGAGAACGGTGCGGAATCCATGGACGACGTCGAAGCCGAACAGCAGTGGGATGCCGAGGCGAGATCCCTCCACCGCGAGCCGCTGCAGTCGGTTCACCTCGTTCGGATCGGCGACGAACAGGAGTGAGCCTGCACCGCCGGACTCGACCGCCGAACCGACCATCTTCGGCAACTCGAGGATCGCCCGGTCCATGTCGGCGGGTAGGTCTTCCTCGGCGGGGACGGTGAACGAGAAGTACTGGGTCAGCTGCCCGGCCTTCTCCTCGACGGTCATCCGAGCGATCAGCTCGTCGATCTGCGCATCGGTCATGGTCATGTCAGGGTCCTTCCTACGGCGTGAGACGTGTCATCGGATCCGGTAGGTCCAGCGGTAGGTGCCGGGACCGACCCGGTGCCGGGGGGCAACGTCGGGTCCGAGGGCGCCGGTGCCGACACCGCGGTGCCGGGCATCGATCCAGACCCAGCACCGGTCGGACGGGGGCAACTCCTCGCGATGTGTCGCTGCAGCGATCTCCTCGTCGGTCCAGCGCGACACGGTGACGTCGAGGCCGTCGAGGCGGTCGATCACCAGCACGGTCGCGCCGCGCGCATCGAGGAAGCGGAGCCAGCGCACCCCGGTGCGGTTGCCGCTCGCCTGGGGCACCACGTAGGGCACCTGCCAGTCGTCGACTGCCGTCGTCCAACGGCCGAAGGTGGTCGAGGCACAACGGTCCGCATAGCCCTCGTGCGGGCCGTCACCGAGCCACTCGACCGAGTGCACGCCTGCGCCGAGGTGGAGGCGCACGCCCACCCGGGCGATGTCCACGTACTGATCGGGCACGTGGACGACGTGCTCGACCTCGACGCCATCGTCACCGTTCGGTGACGTGGTGGTGAGCAGCGGCAGGTCGTCGTGTGCATCGCGCAGACCGAGGCGTTCCCACTTGTCGATCGTGGGCCGGCCGTACGAGCGCCTTCGTTCGTTGTCGATCGGTGCGCGCCACAGCGCGAGCCGCGGCGCGAAGTCGTCGAGGTCGATCGGCGAGCTCGACGGTGTGTCGGGACCGTTCGACGGTCCGGCCGCATGACCGGCGGCGAACTGGGCGGCGGCGATCACGTGGCCGGCCGGCGCCCACGCGCAGGGCTCGGTGAGGGCGAAACGGAGCGTGACGTACGCACGCTGACCGGCGGCGAGCGGGACATCGGGCATCGGGATCCTGACGTCGATCGTGTCGCCTGCAGCGGTCGTCAGCGGGTCCAGCACACCGTCAGCCGCGACAACACCGTCCACCTCGATCGTCCACGACGGCGTGAGATGCGCGAGATCGACGAAGTCGTACTCGTTCCTGATGCAGAACGAGCCGTGCGCCGCGTCGCGCGCTTCGATGCGCACGGGGGCGATCACCGCCGCCAGTTCGAACCGCGCAGGCCGCGGCACGAGGGCGGCGTCGACCACTCCGTCGAGGCAGAACGCACCGTCGTGCGGCATAGCGTCGAAGTCGCCGCCGAAGGCGAGGCGCTCCGTACCGTCCGGGAGCTGCTGCACCAGCGCCTGGTCGCGCCACACCCACACGAAACCGCCCTGCAGACCCGCGTACGAGCGGATCGCGTCCCAGTAGTCGGCGAGGCCACCGCAGGAGTTGCCCATGCCGAAGGCGTATTCGCACATGATCAGTGGGCGATCAGGGGTCGACGACGCCCATCTGACGAGGTCGTCGACCTCGGGGTACATCGGTGCGATGAGATCGGTGGTCGAGTCGGCCCGCTTCCACGTGTCGACCAGATCGGGTCTGGTGCCGGCGAGGAGCGTTTCGAACAACAGCTCGCCGAGCACGCCCTCGTAGTGGACGGGTCGGGTGGGGTCCCAGGCACGCAGCCATTCGGCCATCGCCGTCAAGATGGGCGCGCGGCCGCTCTCGTTGCCCAGCGACCAGGCGATGATCGATGGATGGTTCTTGTCACGGAGGGCCATGCGCGTGATCCGTTCGTGGATCGCGGTTCCCCACCGCGGGTCCTTCGTCAGGCTGCGCAGGTAGGCGTGCGTCTCGAGGTTCGCCTCACCGAACACGTACAGGCCGAGGCGGTCGGCGAGGTCGTAGAGGTACGGGTCGTTCGGGTAGTGCGAGGTGCGGATCGCGTTGATGTTGTGCTGCTTCATCAGCAACAGCTCGGCCTCGAGCCCTTCGCTCGTGACGGCCTTGCCGCGTCGCGGATCGTGATCGTGCCGGTTGACGCCCTTGATCAACACCGGTCGGCCGTTCACCAGCAGCTCGGTGCCGACCACCTCCACGCGCCGGAAGCCGACGTCGAGCGACACGGCATCGCGCACCTCTCCGGTCGCATCGACCAGGCGGACGTCGACCCGATGCAGGTTGGGTGTTTCGGCCGTCCACGGCGCCACCGAGGGAAGGTCGAGCCGTACCGTTGCGTTCGGGCCGGCGACGAACACGAAGTTGTGGACGATGTCGCTGTTGGGTCGCTCGACGACGACCGGCGCCACGGCTTCCCGGCCGTCGACCTCGACGCGGACGGACCAGCCGTCGGGGCCGAGACCGTCGGCGCCAACGGATGCTCGGACCTCCAACGAGCCCGCCCCGGTCGCAGGATCGAAGTCGGCGACGGCATGGACGTCGGCGAGGTGCACGAGCTCGGTGGCGTACACGCACACACTGCGGTGGAGCCCTGCATGGTGCCAGTGGTCCTGATCCTCGAGATACGTCGCGTCGGACCATCGGACCACCGTCAGTGCCAGCTCGAAGGGCACGCCCGGCTCGACGACGCCGGTCAGCTCGATGTCGTGCGGCAAGCGCGAGTCCTTGCCCATCGCCACCGGGCGGCCGTCGACGTGCACGTACAGCACGGTCTCCGCGGCGCCGACGTGCAGGACGATGCGCTGGCCTGCCCAATCGGCGGGCAGCGTGACCGTACGACGGTGCACCCCGGTGGGGTTGGCGTCCGGCACGTGCGGCGGTGGCCCGTCGAAGGGCATCTGGATGTTGACGTAGCGGGGATGGTCCCCGAACCCCTGCATCGTCCACGAGCTCGGCACCTCGATCGACGCCCAGTCCGCCGTCGAGCCCGTGAGGTCCTCCTGCGTCACCTCCTCCGGACGACGCCGCAGGACGAAGGCCCACATGCCGTCGAGCGACATCGTCGACGGCCGCTCGAAGTGGGTCGACATCGGTAGCCGGTCGAACGCCGTGACCTCCGGCCGGGCCCACGAACGCGGGCCGAAGTCGTCGAGGACGCACCGATCCACGGTGCGGCTCATGTCGACCGCGCGCCGACGCACGCTGCCGCGAGCCGGCAGAGGTCCATGCCGCGTCGCGCCTCACGCAGGAAGTTCCGGTCGACCCCGTTGGTCAGGAACACGAACACCAGACCGGTCACGGGGTCGGCCCAGGCGATCTGGCCGGCGGCGCCGCCGTGGCCGAACGTCGCCGGTGAGGTCGCACCACCGCCGATGCGGAACCGCTTCGCCGGGCCGTCACCTGCGGTCTCCAGGCCGAGTGTGCGTTCGGCGGAGAAACCGAGCATGCCCGTCAGCCGGTTGCGGACGTTCGCGGTGGCGTCGTGCAGCACCGCCGGATCCCACAGTCCGAGCCGATCGTCGAGCAGTGCGAGGTAGAAGCGGGCGACGCTGGCCGCGTCCGAGATGCCGCCACCACCGGGCAGTCCGGCAGCACGGACCGCCGGGATGTCGAACATGTCGAGGGTGATCGTGGACGGTGGCAGCTCGATGTCGACGTCGAGGCCGAGGGCCCGTCCCACCTCGGCCGGAGTCGGCGGCTCGCCGACGGTGACGAGGTCTTGGACGTCTCCCTGGCGATCGAGTGGCACGCCCAGCTCGAGGCGGTCGAGCCCGAGGGGGTCGAGCACTCGTGTGCGCACGGCGAGGCGGTGGTCGTCCCCGGTCACGCGTGCGATCAACTCGGCGAGCACCCAGTGAGCGGAGAGGGCGTGGTACTCGAATCGAGTGCCCGGCTCCCACTCGGTGGCCCACTGCTCCATCTGCGTGACGCGTGCGGGCCGGTCGTCGAACGCAGCCATGTCGATCTCGGCATTCGGGAAGCCGGAGGTGTGCACCATCACCTGTTCCAGCGTGACGTCCTGCTTGCCGTTGGCGGCGAAACCCGGCCACCACGAGGCGACCGGCAGCGACGGATCGAGCAGCCCGTCGCCGATGAGCTGCCAGACGACCGACGCGACGATCGGCTTCGTGGCGGAGAACATCGCGAAGCGGGCATTCGCCGGCGCTGCGCCGAGCGTCTCGTGCACCACGACCTCGCCGTCGAGCGCCAGGGCGAACTGGCAGGCGGGGATGTTCCCGTCGTCGATCTCCTGCTGGGCGCGGGCTCGTAGTGCGTCGATGTGCTCGTCGGCGATGGCGACCATCGTGCGTCTCCGTTCAGGGTGCGGGTGTGGCTCGGGGCAGGGTCACGCGGCTCGGGTGTTCGGCGTCGTGGTGGATCGAGATCCGGGCGACGTGGAGTTCCGATGCGGTGGCCGGCGACTCGCCGCTCCCAGGGCTGCGCGCGTACTGCGGGAACGACCCACCCGCGATCAGCAGTCGAATGCGCTCGCCGGCTGCCAGTCGGACGAAAGTGGGTGGAAGTGCGGCGACGACACGGACCGGTACCCCCGCATCAGCGCCGCCGGGCACAGTGACCAGCGTGTCCGTCAGGTTCTTCGACACCCCGCCCGCGTCGACGACGTTGAGGCGAACGAACAGCTGCGGTGCGGGCACATCGGCGCTGACCCACAGCTCGAGGGTCGGTCGACCCGCGAACTGCGGCGTGTCCGTGCACGCGGGGGTGTCGAAGGTGAGCACGTCGGCTCGGCGTTCGAGCGCCGCGTTGTCCACCGGTCCGCCACCGGGCTCCAGCAGCGCGCCACCGAACTGCGGGGTCGGGTCGGCGGGGTCGTAGACGAAGGTGCTCGACGTCGATCCCGTCGTCGGGGCGGTCGGACGCAGGGTCGACGCACCGAGGAAATGCTCCTCCGGGCTGCTGGGCGGCGGCCAGGCCGTCAGACGCGTCTCGGCGCCGTTGCGCGCATCGAGCACCGTCACCGGTGGTGTGCTCAGCGCCGGCGCCGCACCGTAGGCGGCCTTGAGGAAGTCGGCGGCCTCGGGGAGCAGACGGCCCATCGCGCGGGTGAACGTCTCGTGGGTCCAAGGGCCGACGGTGAGGCGGACGTCGGCGCCTCGGCCAGCGAGTCGTTCGTACTGCGCCACGCTGGACTCGAGGAACAGGTCGTACCAGCCGGACTGCACGAGGACGGGGCAGTCGTAGCTGTCGAGGGAGGCACGTTGGTCCTCTTCCGCCCAGAAGGGGTCGTCGTGGTCGGGGTGCGTCCACCACTGCTCGAGGAAACCGACCCGAGTGGTGGTCGCAGCCGTGTAGCTCTGCAGCAGCGGCGCACGCATGCCGGCGGCGCGGACCCGCTTCGGGTCGCGACGGCCGGCGATCGCCCCTCGGAGCGACGTGTCGTTGCGGTTCGCGCCGGTCGACCAACCGAGCGAGGTCGAGAGCGCGAGACCGCCGTGCGTCCACACGACGTCGTGTGTGCTCGACGGCGCGATCTGCAGCACGGCACCGAAGAGGTCCGACTTGGACTCGGGCGGTAGGGCGAGTTGCACGTAGCCGAGATACGAACCGCTGTAGGTGGCGAACCGGCCCGGGAAGAACGACTGGCGACGCAACCACTCCACGGTGTCGCGGCCGTCGCCGACCTCGGCCCGAAACGGGCGGTCGTACCGCCCGCCGGAGCCCTCGGTACCTCGGCAGCTCTGCATGACCACCTGGAAGCCTTCGTACGCGAGGGTCCGGGCGACCAGCCCGAACGCGCCGCGCCGACCGTACGGGCTGCGGACCAGCACCAGCGGTGCGGTGATGTCGCCGTCGGGCACGTAGTGGTCGGCCAGCAGCACGGCACCGTCCGACATCGTCGCGAGCAGGTCCTTGTGACGTTCGACGCGCTCGATGGCCGTCGGCCGCAGCTTGAAGACCCGCCGGGCGAGTTCGTAGGGCACGTCACGCACGATGGTCACGCTTCCGTGGCGACGTCGGAGTAGTCGAACCAGTCGAACGCCGCCACGCCACCGACGGCATACATCCCGACCACCCGACCGGTCATGCCGCACGCGACCTCGGTGGACAGGTAGCGGCCGTCGAGTTCGGCGAGCACCGCGATGGTGCCGTCGGCCCCTTCGACGCCGAACGCGAGTTGGTCGGGGCCGCGCGACCCCGGCTTCGCCTCCACGACGAGAACGCACGGCCCAGTCGGGCTGGGCGCGGTCGCCACGGTGGTGGCGAGCGGGCCGATGCGTGCGCGAACGGCGATCGTTCCGTCGGCGACGGCGATCTCGTAATGGTGGTGCTCGTCCATCAACACGACGAGCCCGGCCTCGGTGGCGGTCCCGGTATCCACCATCGTGCGGGCGACGAAGCGCTCGTGCTGTTGGCGACGCGCGACCAGCGTCGGCGACGTGGAGTCCAGCGTCTCGTCGCCGGCCGTGAGCGTCAGCCAGCCGGTACGGCGGTCGAGCGACGCGAACTCCGAGGCCGGGCGCCGCACGGTGAGCCAACGGCGGTCGAGGTGGTCCGACTCGAAGTCGTCGCAGTGATGCGGGTCGACGAAGGTCGCCGGACCCGGCGGACGAACGTCGTACTCGAGGCGCACGTGGTCCACCACGGGCCATCCGTCCACCCACTCCACCGGGGCGAGGAACGTCTCGCGTCCGAGCACGTGGTAGCCGGGGCTGCCGCCGCGGGGACGGGTGGCGAGCAGCACCATCCACCACGAGCCGTCCACGGCCTCCACCAGGTCGGAGTGACCGGTGTTCTGGATGGGGAGGCTGGTGCTGCGGTGGCTGAGGATCGGGTTCGCCGGGCAGCCTTCCCAGGGGCCGACGGGTGACGGACCACGAGCGATCGACACCGCATGGCCTCGCTCGGTGCCACCCTCGGCAATGAGCAGATACCACGTGCCGTCGCGTTCGAAGACGTGCGGCGCCTCCGGGTACTGCAGACCGGTGCCGGACCACACCTCGGTCGGCTCGTCGAGCACCTCGCCCGTCACATCGTCGATCCGGCAGCGCAGGATGGACTGGCCGTTGGAGGCGTGGACCCAGCAGTTGCCGTCCGCATCCCACGCGATGTCCGGATCGATGCCACGCAACGAGAAGTGAACGGGCTCCGACCACGGTCCCGCCGGGTCCTCGGCCGTGGCGAAGAAGTTGTCCGGGCCCTGGTGCGAGTAGACGGTGGTGATCATCCAGAAGCGGCCGTCGTGGTGGCGCAGCGTCGGGGCGAACACGCCGAGGAACACGCCGAACTGTGTCTCGCTCAGGTCGAGCTGCGACGGCCGGTCGAGCGCGTTGCCGATCTGGGTCCAGTCGACGAGATTCGTCGAGTGGAAGATCGGCACACCCGGGAAGTAGGTGAACGACGACACGGCGATGTAGAAGTCGTCGCCGACCCGACAGACGCTGGGGTCGGGGTGGAAGCCCGGGATCACCGGGTTGCGGTAGCTCATCAGTTGACCGGGGCTTTCGAGTCGCTGCGCTCGATGGCGCGTTCGTCGGTGCCGAGGTAGCTCGCCACCACGGCGGGGTTGGTGCGGACGTCGGCAGGGACGCCCTCGGCGATCACGCGGCCGGCCTCGAGGCAGTACACGCGGTCGCTCATCGACATGATCAACGGCATGTCGTGCTCGATGACCAGGATCGACGCGTCGAGCTCACGTCGGATGGCGAGCAGCAGAGGCCCGAACGCCTCCGTCTCGCGTTGCGCAACACCGGCCGTTGGTTCGTCGAGGCAGAGCACCTCGGCGTTGACCGCAAGCAGGCCGGCGAGCTCGACGATGCGTCGTGTGCCCGTCGACAGTTCGCTGATGTAGGAGTCGGCGTAGCCGCCCAGGCCGAGGAAGTGGACGATCTCGCTCGCCTCGGCGCGCTTGCGGGCCTCGTCGCGACCGGCCGTCGGGAAGGCGACCAGGTGCGACAGCATGCCGGCGCGATGGCGCGCCTCGAGGGCGACCATCACGGTCTGTTGCACCGTCATCTCAGGGAACAGGGTCGCCGCCTGGAAGGTGCGGCCGAGACCCACCGCGGCACGGCGGTGCGACGGCATCTGGGTGACGTCCTGGCCCAACACGTGAATCTGCCCCCGTGCGGGAACGAAGCCGCCGATGGCGTTGAGCAGCGTGGACTTACCGGCACCGTTGGTGCCGATGAGGCCGACGACCTCACCGCGGGCGACCGTGATGGATGCACCGTTGACCGCACGGAGGCCACCGAACTGGACCACGACCTCGCGAGCGTCGATGGCCGGGCTGTCGGCGACGGCGTGTTCGCGGGCCGGCCTCGACCAGGTCTTCGGACGGGGCGTCTCGGGCAGCGGCTTGGCACGGGAGGCGACGCGAGCGAAGAAGGCGTCGCGGGCCGAGTAGCCGATCTGCACGAGTCCGCCAGGGAAGTAGAGCAACAGGACGAGCAACCCGATGCCGGACGTGAACAGCGGCACGAGGTCGTTGTCGGGGAACAGTGCCGGAAGGCCCTGTACCCAGAGCGCACCGAGCAGCGGGCCCGACACCGAGCCGAGGCCGCCGATGACCGCGATGGACACGACACGCAGCGAGTCGCCGACGACGAACATCTGGGTGGTGTTGATGCTCTGCGTGAGCCCACCGAGCAGACCACCTGCGAGTCCGGCGACCGCACCGGCGAGCGCGAACGACAGCAGCTTCTCGCGGGTGGCGCCGACCGTGTACGCCGCGGCGGACGAGGCGTTGTCGCGCACCGCCACCGCCCGCCGCCAGGGGGCACGGCGGCGGAGGCGGGCGACCGTCGCCATCACCACGGCCACGATGGCGAGCACGAGCCAGTAGTACGCACGCTGCTCGGCGAGGTCGATGCCGAACGCGGTGCCCCGCGGCAGCGGGATCGGGGGCTGTTGGCCACCGGTGAAGAAGTCGGTGTGGAACAGGTGGCCCTGGGCGGCGTACGCGAACACGAACGTGATGACGCCCAGCATCAGGCCTCGGACGCGGAGCGCGCCCACGCCGATGACCACGGCGACGGCGGCGCACACGAGCGTCATGACAGCGATGGCGGGCAGCAGCGAGGTGGGGCCGAATTGCAGCGACAGGTTGCGGCCGCCCGGCAGGCCGATGGTGATGGTCGTACCGCGCACGAACGCGGCGGCGCCGAGTGCGCCGATTCCCGCGAACGCCATCTGACCCAGCGACAGCTGTCCGGACCAGCCGGTGACGATGGTGACCGACAGCGCAGCGAGCGCGAAGCAGAGGATCGACGCATACAGGTACGAGCGAGACGGGGCGGTGACCACGAAGGGGACGGCGAGGCCGGCGGCCAGCGCCAACAGGCCGACGATCCGCCCGTGCTGGCGAACCCACCACCGATCGCGAATCTCGACCGGCACCGGCCGCACCTTCGGCGCGAACGAGAACGTCCCGGCACCGTCGGGCCGGGCGTGCCGGGACTGGATGAACACCACCACGAGCACCGCGATGAACAGCAACGACTCCACTGCGCCTGGCGTGTCGATGAGGTTGTAGCCGACGAGCGACTCGACGATGCCCACCACGAGCCCGGCGACGAGGCATCGCGGGAACGACGCCATGCCGGCGATGACCGCGACGACCAGGCCCCGGGCCAACGTGGCCGGTCCGAGCGTCGGGATCTGGTTGACGCCGCCGAGGTTGCCGGCGACGAGCATCAGGGCGAGCGTGCCGACGACGCCGGCGAGGGTCCAGACGATGGTGGAGGCACGCTTCGGGCTGACGCCCGACAGGCGGGCCAGGTCGGGGTTGTCGGCCGACGCAGTGACCGCCTTGCCGAATGCGGTGCGGGTGAGCACCCAACCGAGCACGATCGCGACGATGGGGACGATGGCGATGATGGTCAACGCCGGCCCGTCGAGGGTCACCGAGCCGATGGTCAGCGACCCGTGGATCGGCAGCGGATACTGCGACCGGATGGGCAGGTCGGGCAGCGCGATCGTGATGCCGAGGGCCACCTGCGACACGCCGATCGTGGCGACCAGCAGGATGACCCGCGGCGCGGTGAACAGACGACGGACGACGATCAGTTCGGTCGCCGCACCGAATGCCGCCCCCGCGAGCAGTCCGAGCAGCAGCGCGAACGGATAGGGCACGCCGTACTGAATGGAGAGGAACGCCAGCAGCACCGCACCTGGCAAACCCATGCTCGCGACGGCGAAGTTGATGACCTTCGTCGAGCGGTAGACGAGGACGATGCCCATGCCGAGCAGGCCGTAGATGAGGCCCATCACGGCACCGTCGACGAGCACCTGCGGCGGAGTGTCGAACGCGATCATTTCGACCCCAGGAAGACGGCTCGGGCGAGGTCGTCGCGCTCGGCGAGCTCACGGGCGGGCCCGTCGAACCGCACGGTTCCCTTCTCGAGGAACACGGCGCGGTCGGCGATGGCGAGTGCGACGTTCAGCGACTGCTCGACGATGATCATCGTCTGGCCCGCCGCCTTCAGCGTCGCCAGTGTCTCGAGCAGGCCGGCGACCACGGCCGGCGCCAGGCCGAGGGACAGCTCGTCGATCAGCAGCACCTCGGGGTCGTGCAGGAGCACTCGGCCGAGAGCGAGCTGCTGCTGGAGGCCGCCTGAGAGGCTGGAGGCGGACACTGCTCGGCGATCGCGCAGCTCGGGCAGCAATCCATACACGCGCTCGATGCGCTCGGCGCGCAGCTCCTTGGGTAGCACTCGCGCGCCGATCAGCAGGTTGTCCGCCACGCTCATCGAGGGGAACGTGCCCTTGCCGCCGGGCAGCAACTGGATGCCCATCTGGCAACGCTGCTCCGGGGCGACGTAGGTGATGGTGGCGCCGCCGAGGCGCACCTGGCCACGGGACGGCGTGCCGAGCCCGGCGATGACGCGCAGAATGGTGGACTTCCCGGCACCGTTCGTGCCGAGGAGGGCCAGCGTCTCGCCGCGAGCGACGGAGAGCTCCACCCCGAACAACACCTGCACGGTGCCGTACGAGAAGTCGACGTCGACGACCTGCAGGGCCGGAATGTGTTCGGGGTCTGCGGCCTGTCGCTCTCGCTCGGCCTGCTCGGACCGGATGTCGACGACGATGTCAGCAAGGTCGGCGTCGATGGAACCGGCGCCGCGGAAGAGCATGATGACGCCGACGAGCGTCGACGGGATGGCGAGCAGGATGATCGCCGTCGCCGAGCCGTACGAGCTGGACAGCGCGGCGCCGAGGAGGCTGCCGCCGACGGCGCCGAAGAGGAACACGTACATCGCCGCATAGGCGCTGCCGAGCGAGCGCAGCTGGTAGGGCATCACGCCCTGGATCAGCGGGCCGAGCAACAGCGTGAACGCGGCACCGCCGAGCACGGCGCCCGGCATCGCGACGATCGTGAACAGCACGGCGTTGGGCATGCTGAACTGCAGCGGCGTCAGCAGCGCCCCGGGGAGGATGAGCAGCGCCACGATCCGCAGTGCGCGAGCCGGCCCGTTCCGGTAGACGCTGTCGAAGCGCTTGCCGAGGAACGGCAGCACCGCCAGTGCCAGCACACCGCTCAACGAGGCGACGAGGCCGCGCTCGAACGCGTCGAGGCCGTACTCGTCGCGCAGGAAGAAGTTCGTCAGCGAGACCATCGGGAACAACTGGAAGCCGACGGCGGCGAGGGCGATCACCATCGCACGCACGGTGCGGATCTGGCGGAGACGGGCGAACGCCATCTCGATCGAGATCGGCGCAGCGACACCTTCGATCGCAGAGTCGCCGAGCACGGCACGGCGCTCCCACTGACCGCGCTGCGGCTCCTTGATGCGGAACGCAAACAGGCCCACGAGGGCCACCGGCACGCCGAGGAGGAAGAACGCCCAGCGCCACCCGCCATTCGCCGCGCCGCCGAACGCCACCGCGATGGCACCGACAAGCAGCGGGCTGAGGATGGCGACCAGGCGGCTGGTGGCGCCGATCGCGGACGCGATGCGGCCGCGGATGGTGATGGGGTACGTGTCGGCGAGCAGCGACGAGTTGACGGGGATGTTGCTCGCCTTCGACACACCCGACACGAAGCGCGCCCAGAAGAGCGCGAAGGCGTTGACCGCGAGCCCGGAGGCCAGCGCGCCGAGGCCGAAGACCACACCCGAGACCGCGACGATGGGTGATCGCCGGACGCGGTCCGCCAACCAGCCCATCGGCAGGACGCCGAGGACGACGAAGCCCGCAGCCGCCGACGTGATGAACACGATCACACCATCGCTCACGTGGAGCGACTTGCCGATGTCGGGACCGAGCACCGTCATCGCTGCCGACTCGAGCTCGTTGAGGCTGCTCAGCAGGAGCAGCACGATGAAGGTGAAGGCGCCACCGCCGAGCTGCAGCCCCTCGCGGAGCGACATCCGGGCCTCGTCGCCACCAGGGATCTCGACGGGGGGGGGGGGG
>JBMSSR010000016.1:0-18950 GCA_049424465.1 Ilumatobacteraceae bacterium | reverse complement strand
GGGGCGGGCCCCGCGCCCATCGTGCCCGGCACCACCGACTTCGTCACCTCTGCCGACGAGATCACTCGCTTCGGCAACGAGTACGGCTGGCCGGTCGCCATCAAGGCGGCGTACGGCGGCGGCGGCCGCGGCATGAAGGTCGTGCGCAGCGCCGACGAGGTGCAGGGGGCGATGGAGAGCGCCCAACGCGAGGCCAAGGCCTTCTTCGGGCGAGACGAGATCTACGTCGAGAAGTACCTCACGTGGCCGCGCCACGTCGAGGTGCAGATCGTCGGCGATCACCACGGCAACGTCGTGTGGGTCAGCACCCGCGACTGCTCGGCGCAGCGACGCCACCAGAAACTCATCGAGGAAGCCCCGTCGGCGATGATGGCCCCCGGCGTCGAGGACGCGATGGGTGAGGCCGCCATCAAGGCCGCCAAGGCGGTCGGCTACTACAACGCCGGCACCGTCGAGTTCATCTACCAGGACGGCGAGTTCTTCTTCCTCGAGATGAACACCCGCCTGCAGGTCGAGCACCCGGTCACCGAGGTCATCACCGGCATCGACCTCGTCGAGTGGCAGATCCGCGTCGCGAGTGGCGAACCACTGCCGATGACCCAGGAGCAGGTCGCCGCCCAGCGCCGCGGCCACGGCATCGAGGTGCGCATCAACGCCGAGAACCCCGCAGGCGGCAAGTTCCTGCCCTCCCCCGGCACCGTCACCACGTTGGTCGCACCCGACGGCTTCGGCGTGCGGTTCGACGCCGGCTACGAGAGCGGCGACACCGTCAGCCAGTACTACGACAACCTCGTCGGCAAGCTCATCGTGTGGGGCAAGGACCGCCCGACGGCCATCGCCCGCACCATCCGCGCCCTCGAGGAGATGGTGGTCGAGGGCGTCGCCACCACCATCCCTGCCGACCTGGCCATCCTCCGCCACGCCGACTTCCAGGCGATGCGCCACAGCACCAAATGGGTCGAGGAGGTCCTCGACCTGTCGGGCGTCGGGCCCGCTGCCGCACCCTCCGCCGACGGCGATGCCGCTGCGCTCGTGCAGCGCACCACCACGGTCGAGGTCAACGGCAAGCGCTTCGAGATCAAGATGTGGGTGCCCGACACCCCGATGGTCGCCGCAGCGCCGGCCGCAGCCGGCGCCGGCCGCAAGCCGGCACGCGCCGGTGGCGGGTCGGGCGGTTCGTCGGGGGGCGGCAGTGGTCAGGTCGCCGTGCCGATGCAGGGCACCATCGTGAAGGTGCTCGTCGAGGTCGGCCAGCAGGTCGAGGCCGGTCAGGCCGTCGTCGTGCTCGAGGCCATGAAGATGGAGAACCAGATCACGGCCGAGACGTCCGGCACCGTGAAGGAGATCCGCGTCAAGGCCGGCGACACGGTCGGCTCCGGCGACGTGGTGGTCGTCGTCGGCTGACGGTCAGTCGGCAGCCTCTGCCAGCGCCTCGGCCAGCGCCGGGTGCACCAACAGGCTCTCGACGATGTCGGTGACGCGCAGATTGGCCGTCACCGCCAGGGCGATCACACTGATCAACTCGGCCGCGTGGCGACCCACGATCGAGCCGCCGAGCACCACACCGGTGGCCGGGTCGCTGATGATCTTCACGAAGCCGCGTGAGTCGTTGTTGATGAGCGCCTTGGGCGTCGCGCTGAACGGCACCTTGGTGACGCGGATCTTGCGCCCGACGGCGAACGCCTCGGCCTCCGCCAGGCCGACGTCGGCGATCTCGGGCTCGGTGAAGATGGCACTGGCCGCCTTGTCGTAATCGAGCTCTCGATGGGTACCGCGCGTGCGGCCCATGATGTGCTCGGCGACCTTGCGCCCCTGCACGCTGGCGACGCTGCTGAGCGGCAGCTTGCCGCTGACGTCACCCGCGGCGTAGATGTGCGACTGGCTGCTCTGGCAGTAGCTGTTGATCGAGACGTAGCCGTTGCGGTCGAGCTCGACACCCGCCGCCTCGAGGCCGAGGCCGGCCGTGTTGGGCACCGATCCGATGGCGAGCACGGCATGGCTGCTGCGCACGACGCGACCGTCGTCGCACCGTACGACCACCTCGTCGCCCTCGCGCTCGATCGACGTCGCCCGCGCACCCTTGAGCAGGCGGACACCGCGACGCAGGAAGTCGTCCTCGAGGACGGCGGCCACCTCGGGGTCCTTCTGCGGGAGCACCTGCTGTCGGCTGACGACGAGCGTGACCTCGGCGCCGAAGCTGGAGAACATGTGCACGAACTCGACACCCGTGACGCCGGAACCGATGACGGTCATGCTCGAGGGGAAGATGCGCGGCGGGTAGCAGTCGCGCGTCGTGAGGATGCGCTCGCCGTCGGGCGCGCACCACTCGGGGATGCGCGGGCTCGTGCCGGTGGCGATGAGCACCGCGTCGGCCTCGAGCATCCGCGTGCCGGCCGCCGTGACCACCTCGATCTCGTTCGGCCCCACGAGTCGTGCGCTGCCGTGCAACAGCTCGACCCCCTGGCTGGTGAGCAGCTCGGTGGTGTTCGACTTGAGGTGCTGCTTGATGCCCTCGATGCGCTCGGTCAGGGCGTCGACGTCGACCTCGGCCTGCTGCTGCTCGAGGCCCATGCCACGGATGCGTCGGGTGAAGCTCATCGCCCCGCCCGTGGCGATCATGGTCTTGGACGGGATGCAGTCCCACAGGTGGGCGGCACCGCCGATGACGTCACGCTCGATCAGCGTGACCTGCGCGCCGAAGCGGGCGGCATGGGTGGCGGCGGTATTGCCGGCGGGGCCACCCCCGATGATGACGAAGCGGGTCGACACGGCTGGCAGGCTACCGCTGGGCCGCGGCACGGCGGGGTGACGCTCAGTCGACGGTGAGGCCGTCGTCGGCGAACAGTTCGGCCCGCGGGTCGAAGCCCGGTGGTGCCGATGCTGCAGCGAGACCGACGGCGGGCGCGAGGTTGGGGCAGTACCGGGACGGGTACTGGTAGGTGTTGCGCGGCTCGCCCACCCACTCGAAGTGCATGCCGTCCGGGCGCAGGTAGTTGCCACCCCACGAGAAACCGTGCTTGCGGAAGATGCGCACGATGCGGCAGTCGAACTGCGGCACGCAGCCCTGGCAGTTGTCGACCGTGCTCATGTCGATGGGCTGCCCCCACGAGTGGCGCGAGATGGTGCCCACCGATGCGCCGTAGCGCGAGAACCGTGCGAGGCCGATGGAGCAGCCGCCATAGGTGTTGGTGTTGGTGACGTCGATGCCGGTCGGGCGCGAGTTGACCAGCTGCGGCAGCGTCGTCGCCACCTCCTGCAGGGCCGCGTACAGGTCGGACCGGACGAGGCGGTGACAGCGGGCAGAGATACCTGTCGGGTACGGCTCGCGCGTCGCCGGGATGTTGGCGGTTCGCCAGTCGGGGTCGATGGCCGTCCACCCCGAGTCGGTGAGGTTGGCGTAGTCGATGTCGAACTCGCCGAGGGCGACCTTCGTCTCGATGAGGCTCATCGTCGAGTCGGGGTCGAACGCGTCCCATGTGGTGCGCACACGGATCGTCGTCGTGTTGGTGATGCCCCGCGCGGCCAGTGCCGAGGTGAGCGCGACCCGGTCGAAGGGTGGCATCACCACCGCTCGCGTGTCGGTGGTGGCGCCGAGTCGGCGCGCCTGATCGGTCGTCATCAGCACCTCGGTACCGCCGACCTCGGCATCGGGCGCGACGTACGAGATCGTGAAGGTGACGAGCGACGAGTTGATGCCGAACTGGATGGTGTCGCCGGCCTGGACGCCGTGGAACGTCGCCGAGCGCTCGCCCATCACGACGTTCGCGCCGCCGACGCGCGCCGACATGTCGCGGCCCATCAGGCCACGGACGACGTCGGCGGGGAACGCGGTGACGGCCATCGGGAACGCCCATCCCGGGCCGCTCGACTGCACGTACGCCACCCCGCCCCTGCGGAGGGCCGACATCATTCCCGTGAAGCCACGGCCGGTGCCGTACCCCGCGCCGACCGAGCGAGCCGCCGCGACGACCTTGTCGCGCACCGTTGTCGTCAGGTCGCCGCGCTCGAACACGGTCACGACGTCACCCGCCGGGTCGACGGGGTCGGCCGGCGACGAGGCATCGGCGGGGCTGACGACCCCGTCGCCACCACCGGGTGGCGCCGCCCCGGTGACACCTGCCGCGACGAGGACCGACAGCACGACACCGGCGGCGAGGGCGACGCCGGGACGACGTCGGAAGGGGCGCGGTTCGGGGGGTGCCATCGTGGTGTGCCGCAGCACGGCGTGCGGTCGGCACGAACGCTACCAGTGGCCGTCCGCGAGGCAGTGGGCCTGCCACTCCCGCCCACCGGACACTGCATCGGGTACCGTCAGACCCTTGTGAACAGCGACGCCCCCGCCCCCGACGAGCCGTCCGAGCGCACGACCGCCGACGAGACCGCCGGCAGCGGGCTGGCCGCCGAGCGCGCCCGTCGCATTGCCGACATCGCGACGATCCGCGACGGCGGCACCGAGCCCTACCCGTACCGGTTCGACCGCAGCACCACGCTCGCCGCGCTGCGCGCTGCGCACGGCGACCTCGAGCCCGGCACCGAGACCGACACTGCGGTGGCGATCGCCGGACGCGTCATGCTGCTGCGCGACTCGGGCAAGCTCGTCTTCGCCACCGTGCGCGACCGCGACGACGATGTGCAGCTGTTCGTCTCGAAGGCCGTGGTCGGCGACGACGCCTTCGACTTCGTCAAGAGCCTCGACCTCGGCGACTGGGTCGGCGTGCACGGCACCGTCATGACCACGCGCAAGGGCGAGCTCAGCGTCAAGGTCGAGCGGCTGCAGCTGCTCGCAAAGGGCCTCCGCCCACTGCCCGACAAGTGGCACGGCCTCACCGACACCGATACGCGCTTCCGGCAGCGCTATGCCGACCTCATCGTCAACGACGAGGCGCGCCACACGTTCCGCGTCCGTCACGAGATCATCTCCAGCTTCCGCCGCACGCTGCACGCCGACGGATTCATCGAGGTCGAGACACCGGTGCTGCACGTCGAGGCCGGCGGGGCGCACGCCCGCCCCTTCGTCACGCACCACAACGCACTCGACATGCAGCTGTACCTGCGCATCGCGCTCGAGCTCCACCTCAAGCGGCTCATCGTCGGCGGCATGGAGCGCGTGTTCGAGATCGGGCGGATCTTCCGCAACGAGGGCATCAGCACACGACACAACCCCGAGTTCACGATGATGGAGCTGTACCAGGCGTTCGCCGACTACAGCGAGATGATCGCGATCACCGAGCGGCTCATCACCACGGCCGCGGTCGACGCAACCGGCAGCTCGGTGGTCACCGTGTTCCGCCCCGACGGCGGGACCGAGGACATCGACCTCGCACAGCCGTGGCGCAGGGCGCGCATGATCGACCTCATCGAGGAGGCAACCGGTACCGCTGTCCATCCGTCGATGCCGCACCACGACCTGCGGCGCGTCGCCGAGCAGCACGGGGTGCAGATCGCCCCGCACTGGACCAACGGCAAGATCATCGAGGAGATGTTCGAGCACACCGCCGAGCACACGCTCATCGCGCCCACCTTCGTCACGGGCCACCCCGTCGAGATCTCGCCGCTCGCCCGCGTCGACCGCAACGACCCGCACCTCACCGAGCGCTTCGAGCTGTTCGTCGGTGCCCGCGAGCTCGCCAACGGCTACAGCGAGCTGAACGACCCGCTCGAGCAGCGGATCCGCTTCGAGGAGGAGCAGGCGGCGAAGGAGGCGGGGGACGCCGAGCGCGGCACGGTCGACGAGGACTATCTGCGTGCGCTCGAGTACGGCATGCCACCCACCGGTGGACTGGGCATCGGCATGGACCGTGTGGCGATGCTCATCGCCGGGGTGAACTCGATCAAGGAGGTCATCCTGTTCCCCACGCTGCGCCCCGAGCAGCTCTGACGGCATGACGACGAGCGAGCGCGAGCTGTCGGCGCCGGTCGCCCTGTGCGACGACTGGGGTCGCCTGTCGGACGACGCTCGGGGATGGTCGCGCCACCCGCTGCACACCGCCAACCTGCGCGGGGCCCGTGGCCGCAAGAAGCGGTGGGACTACTGGTGTGTCATCACCGACGAGGTCGTTGCGTCACTCGTCTACGCCGACGTCGACTACGCCGGCCTCGTGTCGGTGTGGGTGATGGAGCACGCCACCGGCCGGCAGGCGACCGCCGGCACCATCGTGCCGCTCGCCCGCGGTTTCGCGATGCCCGACGTGGTGTGCACCGGCTCTGTCGCGTACCAGTCGGGCGATCTCTCGCTCTCGATCGTCGAGCTTCCCGACCGTACGGTCCTCACTGCGACCGCAGCGCACACCGACCTCGGGGCGCTGCACCTCGACGTCGAGGTCGACAAGCCCGCCGGCCACGAGTCGCTCAACGTGGTGGTGCCGTGGAGCGACCGTCGCTTCCAGTTCACCTCGAAGCACAACACCCGACCGGCACGCGGCACCGTCAGCGTCGGGCGGCAACTCTTCGTCGTCGACGCAGCGCACGATGCATGGGCGGCGCAGGACCTCGGGCGCGGTATCTGGCCGTACTCGAACCGGTGGAACTGGGCCTCTGCGTCGGGGCGCGCCACGGACGGCACGCTCGTCGGCCTGCAGTTCGGGGGCAAGTGGACGGTCGGCACCGGCGCCACCGAGAACGCGCTCTGCATCGACGGCCGGCTCAGCAAGATCGGCGACGAACTGGAGTGGACCTACGACTGGGACGACCCGATGGCGCCCTGGCGGTTGCGCACCGTGACGTCGGACCAGGTCGACGTGACGCTGCACCCGACGTTCGACCGGTACGACGACACCAACCTGCGCGTCCTGCGGATGCAGGTGCACCAGTGCTTCGGCACATGGAGCGGTCGTGTCGTCGACGACGCGGGCCGCGAGTTCCGGCTCGACGGCATCCGCGGCTTTGCCGAGGAGGCGCGTAATCGATGGTGACCACGACCGGCACCGGACGACGAGGAGGACGGACATGACCGCTGCATGGGGACGGGGGCTGGCAACCATCGCCGACGACGGCGCGGTGCTCGACACGTGGTTCCGCGAGGTGGGCCTCGGCGACGAGACGGCACCCGAGTCCTTCGCCGACTACACCGCTGCCGAGCGCCGTGACGACGTCCGCGGCGTCACCATCCGGGCAGTCCGGTGTGCCATCGACACCGACGCGAAGCCGGTCGATGCGCACGACGCGTACCTGCGACTCCATCTGCTGTCGCACCGGCTGATGCGCCCCCGGCAGCAGAACCTCGACGGCGTGTTCGGCCTGCTCGTCAACGTGGCGTGGACCAACCTCGGCCCGGTCGGCGTCGACGCGGTCGACGAGCTGCGCTGGCGCGTGCGCCGCGCTGGACAGGTGCTCACCGTCCACGGCGTCGACAAGTTCCCGCGCATGACCGACTACGTGGTGCCCACCGGTGTGCGCATCGCCGACGCCGACCGCGTGCGCCTCGGCGCGCACCTGTCGCCGGGCACCACCGTCATGCACGAGGGCTTCTGCAACTTCAACGCCGGCACGCTCGGCACGAGCATGGTCGAGGGACGCATCTCGGCCGGCGTCGTCGTCGGCGACGGCAGCGACATCGGCGGCGGTGCCAGCATCATGGGCACGCTGTCGGGCGGCGGCACCGAGCAGGTGACCATCGGCGAGCGCTGCCTGCTCGGCGCAGAGGCCGGCATCGGGATCAGCCTCGGCGACGAGTGCGTGGTCGAGGCCGGGCTCTACGTCACCGGCGGCACGCTCGTCGAGGTGCACGGCACGCACGGGCCCGAGGTCGTCAAGGCGCGCACGCTCAGCGGCAAGGGTGGACTGCTGTACCGGCGCAACAGCCGCACCGGCGCGGTCGAGGCACTCCCCCGCTCGGCGAAGTGGGACGGCCTCAACGCCGAACTGCACAAGAACTGAGTCAGCGGCGGGCGAGCCACAGCTTGAGACCCTCGCTCACCGCCGCATAGGCGACGACGATCGCGAGCACCGCGGCCAGCAGCGCGAGGGGTGGTGCCGCCATGCCGAGCGTCGATGCCAGCGGCGACCACGGCAGCACGACGGTGAGCACCGCGACCGCCACCGACGACCACAGCAGCGCCCTGCTCGGCCTGCTGCGCACGGCGGCGCGGCGGGTGCGCAGCACCAGCATGATGACCAATTCGGTCAGTGTCGACTCGACGAACCACCCGGTACGGAACTCGGTGGCATCGGCGTGCAGCAGCACTCGCAGCACTGCGAAGGCCGTGAGGTCGAACACCGTGCTCACCAGGCCGAACACGATCATGAAGCGCCGCACCTCGCGCACGTCCCACCGTGTCGGCCGGCCGAGCTGCTCCGGGTCGACGCGGTCCGTCGCGATCGTCATGCCGGGGATGTCCGACATGAAGTTGAGGAGCAGAATCTGTGTCGGCACCAGCGGCAGGAACGGCAGCAGCCCCGCCGACGCCGCCATCGACAGCATGTTGCCGAAATTCGCACTGATCGTGACGTGGATGTACTTGAGCGTGTTCGCGAAGATCGTGCGGCCCGACTCGATGCCGCGCTGCAGCACGCCGAGGTCCTTGTCGAGCAGCACCAGGTCAGCCGTCTGCTTGGCGACGTCGACCGCAGTGTCGACCGAGATGCCGACGTCCGCGGCGTGCAGCGCCGGCGTGTCGTTGATGCCGTCACCGAGGAATCCCACTGTGTGCCCAGCGGCAGACAGCGCTCGGACGATGCGCTCCTTGTGCAGTGGCTCGACCTCGGCGAACACGTCGACGCCGTCCGCGGCCACGGCGAGCGCTGCGTCGTCGAGCAGGTCGATGTCGACACCCGTCAGCAGCCCGTCGGTCCGCAGACCCATCTCGCCGGCGATCAATGCAGCGGCGTAGCGGTTGTCGCCAGTGACCAGGCGGACGCTGACGGCGAGTCGCCGGAGGTCGTCGACCGCCTGACGGGCGCCGGGCTTCGGCGGGTCCGAGAAGAGCAGGAAGCCGATGAGGTCGAGGCCGGCCTCGTCGGCGACGGTCAGCGTCGTCGGGGCGCCTCCGAGGTCCCGCGCCGCGATCGCCAGCACCCGGTGCCCCGCAGAGGACAGCTCGCCGAACCGGCGGCGGACGTCGTCGAGCCGCGGCCCGATCGGTGCCCCGGCCACCGTGGTGCAGCACTCGAGCACCTGGTCGACGGCCCCCTTGGTGATCAGCCGCCCGCCCGTCGCGAGGCCGACGGCGACCGACACCCGCTTGCGCGTGAAGTCGAAGGGCAGTTCGGCCAGGCGGCGCCCCCCGTCGACGGGCGCGGGCACCGCTGCCAGCACGGCCGAATCGATCGGGTTGTCGAACCCGCTCTGGTGCTGGGCGTTCCACCATGCGAGCGTGGCGATCACCGGATCCACTGTCCCGTCGACCCGCTCGCAGCGCTCGAGCGCGACCGAGCCCGTCGTCAGGGTGCCCGTCTTGTCGGTGCACAGCACGTCGAGGCTGCCGACATCCTCGATCGCGTCGAGTCGCTTGACGATGACCCGACGCGCCGCCATCTGCCGCGCACCCTTCGACAGGCTGAGTGACACGATCGCCGGCAGCATCTGCGGTGTCAGCCCGACCGCGAGCGCAAGCGCGAAGAGCAGCGAGTCGACGAACGGTCGCTGTAGACCCACGTTGATGGCGAAGCACACGACGACGAGCACCGAGGTCGTCGCCAGCACCATCCGGCCGAACGACGCGATGCCGCGCTCGAACGAGGTCGGGAGGTGCCGTTCGGCCAGGTGCGCCGCCACCTTGCCGAACTCGGTGGCGCGACCGGTCTCGACGACGAGCATCCGACCCTCACCGCTGGCGACGTGCGAGCCGAGCAGCACGACGTTCGAGCGCTCGCTCCCCGTCACGCCCTCGGCCACGGGGCCGGGGTGCTTGTGACGAGGGTATGACTCGCCCGTGATCGCCGATTCGTCGACCAGCATCGAGGTCGCATCGAGCACGACACCGTCGCCCGGCACCACGTCGCCCGCCCGGAGCTCGACGACATCACCGGACACGACCGTCGACCACGGCACCTCGGCGACCACCCCGTCACGCCACACGCGGCACCGCACGCGGACCGATGCCAGCAGCGCATCGACCGCTCGTTCGGCACCCCGCTCCTGCGCGAAGCCGAGCAGTCCGCTGGCGAGCACGATGGCAGCGACGATCGCTGCGTCGGTCGACTCGCCGAGGAACTGCGACAGCACGGCAGCGGCGACGAGCAGCAGCAGGATCGGGCTGCGGAACTGTCGCGCCAGCAGTACCGCGTCGCCCGAACGGCGCCTGGTCAGCGGTGGCGGTGCCTCCGCCAGCCGGCGCACGGCCTCGTCGGTCGTCAGCCCGTCCTCGGGCGACGCGAGGCGCTCGCGCACCACGTCGACGGGGTCGGACCAGTAGCCCACGCTGCCGACCGTACTGTCGCGGCCGGGCAGCGTGGTCAGCGCGATGGACCCGCTGCCGGGCCGGTCAGCCCGGGATCGACCGCGCACCCCTCGATGTGGTCGTCGACCAACCCCATCGCCTGCAGGAAGGCGTACATGGTGGTGGGGCCGACGAAGCTCCAGCCACGCCGCTTGAGCTCTTTCGACAGTGCGGTGCTCTCGGGGCTGGTCGCACGCAGTTCGTCCTCGGGCCGAAGTCGGTGGCCGCGGTGGTCGGCGAACTGCACCACGAAGGCGAAGAGCGACTCGTACTCACCGAGCAGGTCGAGCGCCCGCCGGGCGTTGTTGACCGCACTCTCGATCTTGCCGCGGTGACGGATGATGCCGGCGTTGCCCAGGAGGCGCTGCACATCGGCCTCGCCGAACGACGCCACCCGCTCGAGGTCGAACCCGCAGAACGCCTCCCGGAACGCTGGCCGCTTGCGCAGCACCGTGATCCAGGACAGGCCCGACTGGAACCCCTCGAGACAGAACTTCTCGAACAACGGCACGTCGTCGACGGTCAGCCGGCCCCACTCGTGATCGTGGTAGTCGACGTAGAGCGGGTCGTCGCCGCACCACCAGCAGCGCACCCCGCCGTCGGGCCCCGTGCGCAGGCGGAGACTCGGGTCGAGGGGCACCGGCCGACCCTAGCGGCAGGTTGGTGTGGCGACGGATGTCACACTTCGGCAAGGATCAGCCCGTGATCCACCACTATCTCGCTGCCCGCGCCGAGCTCGAGGGCCCCGGCTCGCCGTTCCACATCAGCACCGAGGAGGTGCGCGGCGTCACGCTGCGCAGCTACGCGGCAGCGCCACCGACGATGCGCGCGCTGTGGGAGGGATCGGCCCTCCACGGCGACAAGACGTACCTCGTCTACGAGGACGAGCGCTACACGTTCGCCGAGGTGCACGGCCAGGTGCGCCGCCTCGCCGCCCATCTGGCGGCCCACGGCGTCGGCCGTGGCACCCGCGTCGCCATCGCGATGCGCAACTACCCCGAGTGGGTCACCTCGTACTGGGCCACCGTCAGCCTCGGTGCGGCCGTCGTCGGCATGAACGCGTGGTGGACGCCGCCCGAGATGGAGTACGCACTCAACGACAGCGAGCCGCGGGTCCTGATCGCCGACGACGAGCGTCTCGAACGGCTGGCACACATGCCGTCGCAGCGGCCGATGCACGTCATCTCGGTCCGCACCGAGCGCGCGGTACCCGCCGACGGTGCGCGCTGGGCCGACATCATGGCCACCGCCGACCCGGGCACACTGCCGGCCGTCGAGATCGACCCCGACGACGACGCCACGATCTTCTACACGTCGGGCACCACCGGCTTCCCCAAGGGTGCCCAGCTGACGCACCGTGGATCCATCGGCAACGTGTTCAACATCATGGTGATGGGCCTGGCGGTCGCGAGCGCAGAGGCCAAGGCGGTCGCTGCCGGTGACCTGCCGGCACCCACCGAGCCTCCCGCTGCCCCGCTGCCGCCCGTGTACATGGCGCCCACACCGTTGTTCCACGTCACGGCGTGCAACTGCATCCTCCACCCGGGCACCGCAGTCGGCGCCACCGTCGTGCTGATGTACAAGTGGGACCCGGGCCGCGCCCTCGAACTCATCGAGCGCGAGAAGGTCACCAATTTCTCGGGCGTGCCCACGATGAGCCGCGAGATGCTCATGCACCCCGACTGGGCGACCCGTGACACCTCGAGCGTCCAGGGTATGGGCGGTGGCGGTGCAGCGCTGCAGCCCGACCTCGTGCACAAGATCGCCGGAGCGCTCAAGAAGGGTCAGCCCTCCACCGGGTACGGCATGACCGAGACGTGCGGCATCATCACCGCCAACTCGTCGCGCTTCTACCTCGCCAAGCCCGAGTCGTGCGGGCCCGTCGTGCCCACGCTCGAGGCAAAGCTGGTCGACGACGCCGGCAACGACCTGCCGCGCGATCCCGACGTGACCGGCGTGCTGTGCGTGCGCGGCTCGATCGTCATCAAGGGCTATCTCAACCGCCCGGAGGCGACGGCCGACACCATCCGCGACGGATGGCTCAACACGGGCGACATCGCGCGTATCGACGCCGACGGCTTCGTCTACATCGTCGACCGCGCCAAGGACATGGTGTTGCGCGGCGGCGAGAACGTGTACTGCAGCGAGGTCGAGACGGCGATCTATCACCACGACGCCATCGCCGAGGCCTGCGTGTTCGGTATCCCCGACGAGCGGCTCGGCGAGGACGTCGCCGCCGTCATCGTGCTGCGTCCCGGCCACTCGCTCACCGCCGACGAGCTGCGCGAGTTCCTGTCGGCCAGCATCGCCAAGCACAAGATCCCGGCGACGATCTGGTTCCGCACCGAGCCGATCCCGCGCAACGCGAACGGCAAGTTCCTCAAGCGCGAGCTGCGCAAGGAACTGGTCGGGGCCTGAGCCATGCCGCATACCGCGAACGGCATCTGGTTCGAGACGTTCGGGTCGGCCTCGGACACGACCCTGGTGCTGGTCAACGGCCTCGGCAGTCAGTGCATCAACTACCACGAGGACTGGTGCCGCATGTTCGCGGCCGAGGGCCTGCACGTGGTGCGATTCGACAACCGTGATGTCGGCCTCAGCATGCGGTTCGCCGGCGCACCCGTCGACGAGCACGGTGCGGCGTACCACCTGTCCGACATGGCGAACGACGTCATCGACGTGCTCGACACCCTCGGCGTGACACGCGCCCACGTCATGGGCGTGTCGATGGGCGGCATGATCGTGCAGCAGGTCGCCGTCGACCACCCCGAGCGCATCATCACGATGACCACGGTGATGAGCACGAGCGGCGAGCCCGAGTACCGGCGCAGCACCCCCAACGCCGAGCGCCTGCTCACCGAGCCGGGCGCCACCGACCGCGAGGGCTACGTGCGCCAGTGGATCGAGGGTCTGCGCGAGTGGGGCAGTCCCGAGTTCGCCGACGAGGCACGGTGGCGCGGCGAGGCCGAGCGTGCCTTCGACCGCGGGTACGACCCCGACGGCACGGCCCGCCAGTACCTCGCGATCCTCGCCAGCCCTCCGCGCGCCGAGCGGATGCGCAGCCTGACCGTGCCGACACTCGTGCTGCACGGCGACCGCGACACCTTGATCGACCCGATCGGTGGCCGGCGCACCGCCGAGCTCATCCCCGGGGCGCGCCTCGAGATCATCGAGGGCATGGGGCACGCCTACCCACCCGGGCTGTGGCGCCGGTGGACCGACCTCGTGGTGGGCCACATCCGCGCGAATTCGTGACACATCGCTGCGCCTGACGAACATCGCCGCGCGACACTCTCGCTATGGACCCCCTGTCGTTCGCCTCACTGGCGCGCACGCGCCGCACCAGCATGCTGGTCGACCTGTCGCGGCCGGTCCCCCGCGACCTGGTCGAGCACCTGTGCGACCTGGCGCAGTGGGCACCCAACCACAAGCGCACCTGGCCGTGGGAGTTCGCCCTCGTCGACGGCGACGGCCGCTCGACCCTCGGCACCGTCATCGCCGACGCGATGGCCGCGCACGGTGACGATCCCGACAAGGTCGACAAGGCACGCGGCAAGTACCTGCGCACACCCGCGACGCTCGTGGTCGCGTCCGCACCCGGCGACAGCGAACTGCGCACTGTCGAGAACCGCGACGCCGTGGCAGCGGGCGTGCAGAACATCCTGCTGGCGGGCACGGCCCACGGGCTGGCCACCTACTGGGGCTCGTGCCCCAAGGGTGCCAACGACGCCGTGACGGCGCTGTGCGGGTTCGAGACAGGCAGCACCGTGGTGGCGATCATCTACCTCGGCTGGGCCGCCGAGCAGCCCGAGCCACCCGAGCGGCCACCCGTCGACCTGCGCATCATCGACCGCTGACAGGTCCCGGGTGTCATGCGGCGCGGTCAGCCGCAGCAGCGGTCGGCGGCGTCACCGGCGAGGCGCACCGCCGTCACCCGGTCTGGCGCCTCGAGCACGAACCACCCGTCGGCCACCTTCACCAGCACCTCGTACCGGTCACCCCAGTCGATGCCCTTCGCTTCGGTGCCCACGCCCGGCACGGCCACGATGTCGAGCTCGGTACCACTGCTCGTCGTCGCGTCAGGCGTCTCGTACTCGAAGACGGTCGTGATGCGCACCAGCACCGAATAGCGAACGGGGTCGAGCACGCGGAACTCGCACGCGTCGCCCGAGACCGCGACGGTCGACACCGGACCGGCATCGACGGGTTCGACCGTTGCTGCGGCGGTGACCGACGCACCGGTCTCGTCGGCGGGCAGCGTGGGGTCGGTCGCACTCGGCGGCACCTGCGATGCGGCACCGCGCAGGTCGGCTACCGACAGTGCCGTGCAGGGGTCGCCACCGAACAGCGTGTCGGGCGGGACGGACCCCGTCTCGGCCACCGACGTGTCGGTCACCAGCGGCAGCAGTGTCTCGGGCGTGGGGGGCGGCGGCACCGCACCCACCGTGCCGGGTGGCGCCTCCGCCGCGTTGTCGCTGCACGCCGACACGGCGGCTGCCAGCACCAGCGGCACGCTGGCAATGGCGGCGAGACGACGGAGCACGACGCAGGAACCTAGTTGCCGACCGCCGTCGACACGGCGCGTCAGCGGGGCTGGTACGTGCCGAAGACGTCGCGCAGGGCGTCGCTGACCTCGCCGAGGGTCGCCCCCGCCCGGAGGGCGTCCTTCATGGGGTACAGCAGGTTCTGGCTGCCGCGTGCCGCGCCGCGAACCTCGTCGAGCCGGGCCGCCAGCAGCGACGAGTCGCGTGCTGCCTTGTACGCCGCGAGCCGCTGCTTCTGCCCCGCCTCGAGCGACGGGTCGATGGGGAACACCTCGGGCTCGGGCTCGTTGTCGACGGTGAACTTGTTGACCCCGACGATCACCCGCTGGTCGTCGTCGATGCTCTTCGCGTAGGCGTACGCGGCCTCCATGATCTCGTCCTGCTGGAAGCCGGCCTCGATGGCCTCGACCGCCCCACCCATCTCGTCGATGCGCGCGATGTACTCCCATGCCAGCCGTTCGACCTCGTCGGTGAGTGCCTCGACGAAGTAGCTGCCGGCCAGCGGGTCGGGGGTGTCGGCGATGCCGCTCTCGTAACCGATGATCTGCTGGGTGCGCAGCGCGATGCGCGCCGCCCGCTCGGTGGGAAGGCTGAGCGCCTCGTCGAAGCCGTTGGTGTGCAGGCTCTGCGTCCCGCCCATCACCGCGGCCATCGACTGCACCGCGACGCGAACGGTGTTGTTCTCGGGCTGCTGCGCCGTCAGCGTGCTGCCCCCGGTCTGGGTGTGGAAGCGCAGCAGCGTGCTGGACTCCTTCTTCGCACCGAACCGCTCGGTCATGAGTCGGTACCAGATGCGGCGCGAGGCACGGAACTTGGCGACCTCCTCGAAGAAGTTGTTGTGCGCGTTCCAGAAGAAGCTGAGGCGGGGTGCGAACGCATCGACATCGAGACCAGCGGCGATCGCCGCCTCGACGTACGCGATGCCGTTCGCGATGGTGAACGCGATCTCCTGCACCGCAGTGCTGCCCGCCTCGCGGATGTGGTACCCGCTGATGCTGATCGTGTTCCACTTCGGCACGTGCTGCGCGCAGTACTCGAAGATGTTGGTGATGATCCGCATGCTCGGCTTGGGCGGGTACACGTACGTGCCGCGGGCGATGTACTCCTTCAGCAGGTCGTTCTGGATGGTGCCGCTGATCGCCGACGCGGGCACACCCTGCTCCTCGGCCACCAGCTCGTACATCAGCAGCAGGATCGCCGCCGTCGAGTTGATGGTCATCGACGTGCTGACCTTGTCGAGCGGCAGGCCCGCGAGCAGCGTGCGCATGTCGTCGAGCGAGTCGATCGCCACGCCGACCTTGCCCACCTCGCCCTCGGCACGCGGGTGATCGCTGTCGTAGCCCATCTGCGTGGGCAGGTCGAACGCGCAGCTGAGGCCGGTCTGACCGGCATCGAGCAGGAACCGGAACCGCTCGTTGGTGGATGCCGCCGTGCCGAACCCGGCGTACTGGCGCATCGTCCACAGCTTGCCGCGGTACATCGTCGGGTAGACGCCGCGGGTGTAGGGCGGGGTGCCCGGCGTGCCCAACTGTGTGGCAGGGTCCCACCCGTCGAGGTCGGCAGCGGTGTAGAGCGGCTTCACCACGATGCCGCTGTCGGTGCGGAGGTCGTCACCCGGTTCGGTCATGGGTGCGAGCGTAGGGCGCTCCCCTGCGCTACGGCGTATCCGCGGCGGCCACGAGGGCGATCTCCATCCGCCACTCGGGCCGTGCCAGCGCCGGCACGGTGACGAGCGTGCTGGCGGCACGGTGGCCGCCCAGCGCACGGTCCCTCGCCGCCATCACCACCGGCAGGTCGGGCACGTGGTCGACCACGACGTAGGTCGTGATGCTGACGACATCGGTCGCCGCCATGCCGGCCTCGGCGAGCAGTGCGGTGAGGTTCGACCACACCACGTCGGCCTGGGCCGCGATGCCCTCGGGCACCGTGCCGTCCGCTGCGATCGGCACCACCCCGCTGGTGTGCAGCCAACGGGTCCGGCCACTGCCGGCGGCCTCGGTGAGCACGGCGTGCGCGTAGTTCGCTGCGGGCGGCGCCATCGTCGACGGGGCTACGACATGGTTCACGTCGCCCAGCATGGCACCCCGGCGCGTAGTCTTCGCCCATGAGCGCCACCGAGTCCGCTGTCAGGTCGATCGACGGGGTCGAGCTGTCCCCGAAGACCACGCACATCGACGGACCGCCCACCTTTGCGACCGTCGAGGAGGAGCGGCTGCACCGCAAGCAGAAACTGGCTGGCGCACTGCGCATCTTCGGCCGGGTCGGCTTCGGCGAGGGCGTTGCGGGTCACATCACCGTGCGCGACCCCGAGTTCCCCGAACTGTTCTGGGTGAACCCGTTCGCCGTCAGCTTCCGCCACATGCGCGTCAGCGACCTCATCCTCGTCGACCACTCGGGCAACGTCGTGTACGGCAGTCGTCCCGTCAACCGCGCGGCGTTCGTCATCCACTCGGCGCTGCACGAGGCGCGACCCGACGTGGTCGCCGCGGCACACAGCCACAGCGTGCACGGCAAGGCCTTCAGCTCGCTCGGCATCCCGCTCGACCCCATCACCCAGGACGCGTGCGTCTTCTACGACGACCACACCGTCATCACCGCCAAGGGCGGCAAGGTCGTCTTCGACATCGACGACGGCAAGGAGTTGGCGACGTACTTCACCTCGGGCAAGGCGGCCATCCACCAGAACCACGGCCTGTTCACCGTCGGCACGACCGTCGACGAGGCGGCGTTCTGGTTCCTCAGCATGGACCGCAGTTGCCACGCGCAGTTGCTGGCGATGGCGGCCGGCACCCCCAAGAAGATCGCCCACGACGACGCGCTGTACACGCGCGAGAACACGGCCTCGCACTTCGCCGGGTGGTTCAGCTTCAAGCCGCTGTGGGACGAGATCTGCCGCACCGATCCCGACCTGTTCGACTGACCGACGCCGCATGACCGATACCGCTGCACCCACCGGCACCGGCGCGCCCCGTGCGCTGCCCGTACCGCCCGAGCTGCTGTTCGTGGTGTCGGGCGTGTCGCAGTACACCGGTGCGTCCATCGCGGTGCACCTGTTCGAGGAGCTGCCGCCCACCACGGTGACGCTGTTCCGCGTGCTGTTCGGCGCGCTGCCGATCCTCGCGTTCTCGCGGCGCAACCGCCGGCCGTGGACCCGCGTCGAGCTGCGCGCCGCAGCCGTGTTCGGCCTCGCCACGGCCGCGATGAACCTGTTCTTCTACCTCGCCATCGACCGCCTGCCGCTGGGCAAGAGCGTGGTCATCGAGTTCCTCGGGCCGATCACCGTCGCAGCAGTGTTCACCCGCTCACGCCGCAACACGCTCGCGCTGGTGCTCGCCACGGCGGGTGTCGCGATCCTGTCAGGTGTCGAGCTGGGCGGTGACCCGCTCGGTGTGCTGTTCATCTTCGGCGCGGCTGCGATGTGGGGCACGTACATCGTCCTCGGTCGCCGAGTTGCGGCGCTCGACCGCGGCCTCGACGGACTGGGGGTGGGCCTGCTCATCGGCGCTGCTGCGCTCGTGCCGTTCGGCGTGCGGCACGCCGGTGAGGTCCTCACCTCGGCACGGCTGATCGTGCTGTGCGTGCTGGTCGGTATCTGCTCGTCGGCAGTGGGCTACTCGATCGACCAGATCGTGCTGCGCCGCATTCCGGTGCGCCGCTTCAGCCTGCTGCTGGCGCTGCTGCCGGTGACGGCGATGGTGGTGGGCCTGGTCGCGCTGGGACAGGTGCCGACGTGGGCCGATCTGGGTGGTGCCGCGCTGGTGATCATCGGCGTCGTGCTGCAGGAGCGGGACGTCATCGCCCCGACCGACGCGCTGCCCGAGTAGTCAACTCGCGATCAGCCCCGAGCCCTCACGACGTGCACATCGGCCCTCGCGTCGTAGGTTCAGTGGCTGAGGCCGGGCGCGCAGAGCCCGTCGAGTTCCTTGACGATGATGCGGTCGCGGTTCTCGTACGTCACCGGGTTCTCCGGATCGCGACGCAGCTTGAACGTGCGGAAGCTCATGTCGGTGGTGTCGACCGACAGGATGCG
>JBMSSR010000015.1:0-18998 GCA_049424465.1 Ilumatobacteraceae bacterium | reverse complement strand
CGAGCGTGTCGGCACGCCCGAGCAGAAACAGCAGTGGCTCGAGCCGCTGCTGCGCGGCGAGATCCGCTCGGCCTACGCGATGACCGAGCCCGGCGTCATGTCGTCCGACGCCAAGCAGATCAGTACCACCGCCGTGCTCGACGGCGACGAATGGGTCATCAACGGCGAAAAGTTCTACATCTCGGGAGCCGGCGACCCGCGTTGCAAGATCATGATCGTGATGGTGAAGACGTCACCGCACGCCGACACCTACAAGCAGCAGTCGCAGATCCTCGTCCCGATGGACACGCCCGGTGTCGAGAAGGTCGGCGCGATGGACGTGTTCGGGAACGACGATGCGCCGCACGGCCACATGCACCTGCGCTTCACCGATGTGCGCGTGCCGAAGTCGAACGTGCTCTGGGGTGAGGGCAAGGGCTTCGAGATCTCGCAGCTCCGCCTCGGACCAGGACGCATCCACCACTGCATGCGCAGCATCGGTGCCGCCGAGCGGGCCATCGAGATGATGGTCGACCGCGGCCTCAGCCGAGAGGGCTTCGGCAAGAAGCTCATCAACCTCGGCAAGAACATGGAGGTCATCTCGCGTGCCCGCATCGAGGTCGAGGCGATGCGACTGATGGTGCTGCGCGCGGCGAAGGCGATGGACACCCTCGGCAACGCCGAGGCGCGTGTCTGGGTGAGCGCGGTCAAGGCGATGGTGCCCGAGAAGTGCTGCGACATCATCGATGAGGCCATCCAGATGCACGGTGCAGCCGGTATTTCGCACTGGTTCCCGCTCGCCGACATGTACCACGCACAGCGCACGCTGCGCCTCGCCGACGGCCCCGACGAGGTGCACCACCAGGTGGTCGGCCGCGCCGAGGCCAAGCAGCGCGAGCACGACCGCTCGAGCGGTGCCGCCAGTCAGCACCTCACCAAGGGTTCGCTCTTCACCGGACCCGCCTGAGGTCGGCGCTCGCTCACGCACCCGGGTTCGGCCGCCCGTAGCGTGGTCGGCATGACAGTGCGAGCAGGTCTGGTCCTCGACGACTGGTTCGCCCGCGAGCTCGTCGGCCTGCACGAGCCGTGGCAGGCTGCTGCGCTGCCGTCGCCACGCCTGCTCGCGCTGAACGACGACGTCGCCCGCGAACTGGGCATCGACACCGCGTGGCTGCGTACCGACGACGGCATCGCGGCACTGACGGGCCAGTCGGTACCGGACGGTGCCCGACCCGTCGCGCAGGCGTATGCGGGGCACCAGTTCGGCGGGTACTCGCCGCGTCTCGGCGACGGGCGGGCGCTGCTACTGGGCGAGGTCGTCGACCCCGCCGGCCGCCATCGCGACCTCCACCTGAAGGGATCAGGTCGTACACCCTTCGCACGCGGTGGTGACGGCAAGGCCGCCGTGGGCCCGATGCTGCGCGAGCTGGTGGTGAGCGAGGCGATGCACGCGCTCGGCATCCCCACGACACGCGCGCTCGCCGTGGTCGCCACCGGCGAGATGATCGCCCGCGAGTCGATGCTGCCCGGCGCCGTACTGGCCCGCGTGGCATCGAGCCACCTGCGCGTCGGCACCTTCCAGTACGCGGCGTCGCTCCGAGCACCCGACCTGCTCCGCCGTCTCGCGTCGCACGCCATCTCCCGCCACTACCCCGAGGCCCTCGACGCGCAACGGCCGTTCCTGTCGTTGTTCGAGCACGTCGTCGCTGCCCAGGCGCGCCTCGTCGCGCAGTGGATGCTGGTGGGCTTCGTGCACGGTGTGATGAACACCGACAACATGACGATCAGCGGCGAGACGATCGACTACGGCCCGTGCGCATTCATGGATGCGTACGACCCTGCGACGGTGTTCAGCTCGATCGACCACGGCGGTCGATATGCATGGGGCAACCAGCCGAACATCGCCCAGTGGAACCTCGCCCGGCTCGCCGAAGCCCTGCTGACCCTCATCGATGACGACGACGCCACCGCGGTCACGCTCGTCACCGAGGTGCTGCACACGTTCCCGGCCCGATTCGAGCAGCACTGGCGTGAGGGCATGCGCGCCAAGCTCGGGCTCACACACGCAGCGATCGACACCGACGCGGGCGACCTGCTCGTCGACGACCTCCTGTCGCTGCTGCACACACACGGAGTCGACTACACGTCGACGTTCCGCGCTGTTGCCGCATCGCTGCGTGGCGACGACCACCGCATCACGGCGCTGTTCGACAGCACCCTCGCCAACCAGGCGTACGCGTCATGGGCCACCAGGTGGCGGCTCGTCGTCGACACGGTCACCGCGCCGCCACACGACATTGCCGCCTCGATGGATGCGGTCAATCCGGTCTACGTGCCGCGCAACCATCTCGTCGAAGACGCGCTCGCAGCGGCCACGACCGGCGACCTCCTCCCGCTCGAGTCGCTGCTCGACGTCGTCCGTCACCCCTTCACCGAGCGGGACGGACTCGAACGCTACGCCGAGCCCGCCCCGACCGGTTCGGGTCGCTACGTCACGTTCTGCGGTACCTGACGGTCAGCCCCGACCGCCCGTCGCGGCCCGGTCGAGTTCGAGGATCACCTGCTCGAGCAGGCGCTCGATCCGCGCCACCGTGCGCTGTTGCACCGGCCCGAGCATCGACCCGAGCGCCAGGCGGACGAGGCTGCGCCCGAGTTCCGGGGACACCACGGCCCGGCACCGGTCGACGATGTCGACGAGCGCCTGCGTCACCTCGCCTGACAGCCGAAGGTCTGCAACGCCCCGCCGCAGCTCGGCGAGCAACTCGCCGGCCACGTCGGGTGCTGCTGCCGCACGACGGGGTCGACGCGGCGCGGGCGCCGACCGGGGTGCTGCCTTCGGCGCCGAGGCGGCACCAACGCTGCGACGCACGCGGCGTGGCGATGACATGACTCGATGGAGCACGTGCGTCCCCTCGTCGTCCATCACGATGTCGCGAACGGCCATCAGGTAGTCGATCGACGGCGGTGCCGAGCACAGGTCCTCGAGCGGCTGCACGATCACCATCGGTTGCACGTCCTGCCGGTCGCCCTCGCGGTCGACCACCACCCAGGCGGTGTGCTTGCACAGCACGCGGTGGCGTACCGACAGCTCGACGATCGTCTCGCGCTCGGCCTGCTCGTGCTCGAGCACGACGAGACGCGCTGCGGCCCACCGCGTCCGCACCGAACCGTCGGTCGACGAGCGCACCGGCACGACGACCCGCTGGCCACCGGCACCCACCAGCACGACCTCGGTGCTCGGGCGCGGCAGGCGACCGCCGAGGCGCACGAGCGCACCGGGGTAGACGTCGGCCCCGTCGGGACGGGTCGGCTCGGTGACGCCCTCGATCTGCAGACCGGCGTGCAGCGGCGCTGCGATGCGGCTGCAGACACGCCGGCTCACCTCGACTCGGCGACGCTCGTCAGAGATCAGCTCGACGTACGAGCCGTTCGCCAGCTCGTCCAGGAACCCACCGCTCGTCGCCATGTTGACGCCCAGCACGACGACACGGACATCCTTCAGTGCGGTGCGCCGCAGCCGCACCGCCTCCGACTCGTTGCCGAACTGCCCGTCGGTGATGACCACCAGGACGCGGTCTCGACCGTCCTCGACGGGCGGAAGCCGGCGAGCGGCAGCACGGATCGCCATGAGCATCTCGGTACCGCCGCGCGACGTCACCGTGCCGACCTCGTCGACGAGCTGCCGGTACTCGGCGGTGCCGACACGAACCGCACCCGCGCCACACGCCGCCAGCGGCTCGGCGCGATCGTCGAACAGCACCACGTCGGCGGTATCACCCGGCGACAGCGAGGCGAGAACGTCGCCGGCGATGCCGTTGCCGATGACCTGTCCGGTCCCGTCCATCGAGCCGGAGCGGTCCAGCAGGATGCAGACGTCGACCGGCGGTCGCGGCACCGTTGCCGAGGGCGCCTCGCACACCACGACCTCGATCACGCCGTGCTCGGGGTCGTCGGTGTCGGGCACCCACCGCGCCTGCGTGGTCGTGGCCGCGACCGGCCAGCGCCACACGATGTCGCGGTCGAGCGCGATGTCGTCGATGCGATGACGGTCGCCGGTACCAACCTCGTGGTGCGATGTGCAGCGGATGACGGCGCCGTCACCGAGCGTGCCGTCAGCGGTCTCGATCGAGAATCGCGTGCGCACCGCCCGGCTGGCGCCGCGTGCGCGCGGCACCGCCCGGGTGTCGGTGCCCTCGGCCGCGGCATCGGGTGAGGAGTACTTCGGCGCCACCACTGCCGGGAAGCGCAGCGTCGCCTCCCCCTCGTCGATGTCGACGGCACCGTGCAGCACCAGCTGTACCTCGATCTCCGACTGCGGCGCCACGTTGCCGACGCGCACCGTGAACACCTCGGACAGTTCCTTCTCGACGATCGATGCCGTGAGCCCCTGGCTCACCGCCTCGTCGTACTCGCGCCGCGCCTGCTCGATCTCCTTCAGCTCGGCCTGCAGCACGCGGTTGCCGATGCGGATGGTGCAGTCGTTGACCGCCACGCCGCCGGGGAGCGGGAACGTGTACAGCACCTCGATCGGTACCTCGTGGTCGTTGCCGAACACCTGGGTGACGATCGATGTGAAGCCGAACGAGTCGACGGCGACCTCGACGTCCACATCGGAGAGGGGCAGGGCGACGACGGCATTCGAGAGGGTGGTGGTGAGCGACGGGTACACAGTGGACATGGCGGCTACCTCGGGGACTGGCACGGCCTCGATCGCCGCGCTGACAGTCCTCGCACGCACGATGTGGGCCGGCGCGTGACGCGTCCGTCGACCGGTGTCGAGAGGCTGTCAACCGACGGTCGATGCCACCGGGGCCGACCGGTATCAACCGACGACGACAGCGATCGCGGCAAGTTCGCCGGGGTCGGTCTCGAGCCCCACGCCACCACGGACGAGGATCATCACCGTCTGGCCCGACGACGCCGCCGAGACGTCGAGCGTGACGCTGAACACCCCCGGCGACTCCATCGAGCCGGCCTGGGTCGTGACCTGATCGAGCGCCACCCCCTCGCCGGCGAGGTACACGGCGATCGACACACTCGCCTCGAAGCCGTAGGCCATGCCCTCGACGGTCAGGGCGCCGCGCGGCACCACGTCACCCTGGGCAGGCAGCGTGACGGCGGCGACGTCGTTGGCGATGGCGGTGACGAACCAGCCACTCGCGGGACCGAGCTGCCGCAGCAACAGCGTGCCACGACCGGAGGACGATCCACCCGGTGACTGCAGCTCGATCTCGCCGCTGCGTGAGTCGCCCGGCATGAACGGCCCGAGCACCGGCGGCACGCCCAACACGTGGACGACGAAATCTGCGGCCGCCATCTCGGGATCGTCGAACACCACACCGCTCGCCGGCCAGATCGCCGGCTGCTCGAGCGGCGGCGGGACGGTGGAGTCCGTCGGCTCGGTCGACGTCGACGGCGATGTCGTGGTGACATCGACGGACGGGGCCGTCGTCGACGGCGACGAGCTGCTCGTCGGCGCGGCCGACGTGCTGGTCGACGACTCGTCGCTGCTGCACGCCGTCATGCCGAACAACAGCGTCCCGATCACCACCACTGCCGTGCGCGTCCGCCGCCGCGTGCACCTTGTCGTCGTCATTCGTCCCTCCAGTGCTCTTCCCTACTCTCGGCACACTCGGCCGAGCGGACTAGGGCACTTCGTCGTGTCAGTGGTCGGACCACCGGTGCTATCGTGCGATAGGCCTGCGGGGCACGTGCGTCGTCCCGCCACTGCTCGACTGGGGACACCATGACCGCCACCGCACCCATCTCGACCCTCGACGACCTCATCAGGGCCGAGGAGGCTGCGTTCATCGCCCGAACCCGCACCTCGCAGTCGCTGGGTGACCGCGGCAACACGGTCATGCCCGGCGGTGTCACATCCAGCTGGGCGCTGTCGAAGCCCTGTCCAGTGTGGGTGAGCCACGGCAAGGGTGGGCTCGTGTGGGACGCCGACGGCACCGAGTACGTCGACTTCCACGGTGGGTACGGCGTCAACGTCGTCGGACACGCCCACCCGGCGGTCGTCGACGCGGTGCAGCAGCGCGTCACGCTCGGCACCCACTTCGCCCAGCCCACCGAGGACGCGATCGTCGTGGCCGAGGCACTGCGCGAACGGTTCGGCCTGCCGATGTGGCGTTTCACCAACTCGGGCACCGAGTCGACGATGGACGCCGTCCACCTGATGCGCGCGATCACGGGTCGTCAGCTCATCATCAAGGTCGAGGGCAGCTACCACGGCCACAGCGACGCGATCATGGTGTCGGCCTTCCGCAACCTCGACATGCTCGGGCCCGAGGACGACCCGGTGCGCGTCGCCGGCTCGGGCATCCCGCAGCAGATGGCCGACCTCATCCGCCTCGTGCCGTTCAACAACCTTGCTGCGCTCGAGCGCGTGCTCGTCGCGCACGAGGGCCAGATCGCCGGCATGATCCTCGAGCCGATGATGATGAACGCCGGCATCATCCCGCCGGCGCCCGGCTACCTCCAGGGCGTGTGCGACCTCGTGCACCGTCACGGTGGGCTCGTTGCGTTCGACGAGGTCAAGACCGGCATGGTGGTGCACTGGGGTGGTGCCACCGGCCTGTTCGGCGTGCGCCCCGACATCGTCTGCCTCGCCAAGGCCCTCGGCGGCGGGATCCCGTGCGGTGCCATCGGCGGCACGCACGAGGTGATGGACGCCATCACCAGCGGCCTGTACGACCAGATCGGGACGTTCAACGGCAACCCACTCACGATGGCGGCAGCACGCGCCGTGCTCACCGAGGTGCTCGTGCCCGACGTGTACGGCGTCGCCGAGGACCGCGGTCGGCGGATGCTCGACGAATGCCGCGCAGCGCTGGCCGCGCACGGCCAGCCGTCGTACGGCACTGTGTTCGGCTTCAAGGGATCCGTCGTGTTCCACGACACGCCGGCCACCGACTACCGGTCCTTCCTCGAGATCTCCACCGCACTCAGCCACTGCCACTTCCTCGTGCAGCACAACGGCGGGGTCTTCCTGCCCCCGTGGGGCAAGAGCGAGTCGTGGACGATGGGCGTCGCCCACACCGACGCGCACGGTGAGCGCTACGTCGACAACGTGGCCGCCCTTGCCGCCAAGGTGGGGGCCATCAGCGACCACTCGTCGTCGCTCTTCGCAGCAGGTTCGTACAACTGAGCAGGCCGTGACCTGCTGCCGGCGACGGCCTGCGATCGGTGTACCGAGGTCCGCCTCACACGTCGCGTCGCGAGCATCAGTACCATCGCCACAGTGACCGCCGACGAGCTCAGCGCCCACGTGGCGATGCTGCGTGCAACGCCACCCGAGACGTGGTCGACGCGCGACCGCATCCTGCGCGAGGCAGGCCGCCTCATCGCGACCAAGGGCTATCACGGCGCGTCCACCCGCGACATCGCGGCGGCTGTCGGTATCCGGCAGCCCTCGCTGTTCAACCACTTCGCCAACAAGCACGCCATCGTCGAGGCGCTGATGGAGTTCGAGCTGACGGTCCCGACCGCACACGCCATCCGCATCGCGGCCGAACGGACCCCAGCAGCATCGCGACTCGTCCGGTACATCGACTGGGACTTCGAGTGGTACGCCACGATGCCCATCGACCTGTGCGGCATGAAGGAAGAGCTGCTCGACGAACCGGGCCTCGAGCGCTTCCGCGACGAGTACGAGGAGTGGAAGGTCGCCATCGGCCGCATCGTGCACGACGGCATTGCGACCGGCGAGTTCCACGATGTCTCGCCCGGGATCGTCATCAGCTCGCTCGTCGCTGTCAGCTGGGAGATCGACCGCCGTGCCAACCGCGAGCACACCGCCGCAGAGATGACCCGACTCTGCGCGGACGCGCTCGAGTTCCTGCTGCGCGCCACGCTGCGCGACACCAGCGATCTCGACCGTGTCATCTCGTCCGCTCGGGGTGTCGCCGTCTGACGCAGCGATGCAGGGCGTGACATGTGTGCACGCGGCGACAGTCATCGGGTGGCGCCGGTACCGTCAACAGCGATGTCGTCGCCGTCCCATCGCCCCCCTGTCGAGCGGTTCGTCTCCGTCGCGCCCGACGTCGACCTCCGGGTCCTGGTCACCGAGGGTGCCGATGCACGCGCAACGCCGTTCGTGCTCGTCCACGGACTGGCGTCGAACGCCCGGCTCTGGGACGGCACCGCCGAGGCGCTGGCTGCCGCAGGGCACACCGTCGCCGCCGTCGACCTGCGCGGTCACGGACGGTCGTCGAAGCCCGACCACGGCTACGACTTCGCCACCGTCGTCGCCGACGTCGCGGCCGTCATCGACATGCTCGATCTCGAGCGCCCTGTCGTCGCCGGCCAGTCCTGGGGCGGCAACGTCGTCGTCGAGCTGGCAGCGACACATCCCACCAGGCTGCTCGGCGCGGTCGCGGTCGACGGTGGCTTCATCGAGCTCGCCCACCGCTTCGACGACTGGGAGTCGTGCCGCGCCGCGCTCACACCGCCACGCCTCATCGGCACCCCCCTCACCGCCATCGAGTCGCACATACGCCGTGCCCACCCGACGTGGCCCGAGAGCGGCATCCTCGGCGCGCTCGCGAACTTCGAGGTGCGGCCCGACGGCACGATCGCCCCGTGGCTGACGCTCGACCGACACCTGATGATCCTCCGCGCGCTCTACGACCACCGACCGTCGACACGGTTCGGTGACCTCGAGGTGCCGATGCTGCTCGTGCCCGCCGACACCGGCGACGTGGCGTGGACGCACGACAAGCGCGACGCTGTCGATGAGGCCCTCGCCGCGCTGCCCCGCGGCGACGTGCACTGGTTCTCGCCGGCCGATCACGACATCCACGCCCAGTTCCCGCGCGAACTCGCCGACGTGCTCATCTCCTTCGCCCGCCGACTTGCTCCACCGGAGGCACCACGATGACCCGACTCCTCACCATCATGGGAAGCGGAGAGACCGCGCCCACCATGGTCAAGCCGCACCGCGAGGTCTTCGAGCGTGTCGCCGTCGCCACCGGCGGCAGCACCGGCGCCGACGTGCCGGCCGTGTTCCTCGACACCCCGTTCGGGTTTCAGGAGAACGCCGAGGAACTGTCCGCGAAGACGGTCGAGTACTTCCGTACCAGCCTGCGCCGCACCATCGCCGTCGCCGGCATGGCCCGCCTCGACTCGGCGAGCGCACTCGAGCGAGAGACCGCCTTCGCCGCGGTCCGCCGCGCCCAGTTCGTGTTCGCCGGCCCGGGCAGCCCCACGTATGCGCTGCGGCAGTGGGCCGGCACGCCGCTGCCCGACCTGCTCATCGACAAGCTGCGCAACGGCGGCGCCGTCACGTTCTCGAGTGCTGCGGCGCTGACGATCGGCGTGCGCACGGTGCCGGTGTACGAGATCTACAAGTCCGGCCACGACCCGTACTGGCTCGAGGGACTCGACCTGCTGTCTGCGATCGATCTGCCGGTTGCCGTGATCCCGCACTACAACAACGCCGAGGGCGGGCACCACGACACCCGCTTCTGCTACCTGGGCGAGCGGCGGCTGCGCCAGCTCGAGGCACAGTTGCCCGACGGTGCGTTCGTGCTCGGCGTCGACGAGCACACCGGTGTCGTGCTCGACCTCGACGCCGACACCGCCACCGTGGTCGGTCTGGGCGTGCTGACCGTGCGTCGTGACGGTGTGTCGGTCGAGATCCCGAGCGGCCAGACCGTACCGATCGACACGCTGCGCCGCGGCGACACGGCGACCGGCGTTGCCGACTCGCGCCCGACGCCGTCGGCGGCACCTGCCGCACCTGCACCCGACACCACCACGTCGCTCGCCGGCGATGCCGAGCGACTCGGCCGGGCATTCGACGACGCGATCGAGCGGCGAGACGCTCCCGCGGCCGTCGCCGCCGTCCTCGAGCTGGATGACGCGATCGTGGCGTGGTCGGCGGACACGCTGCAGAGCGACGAGATGGAGCGGGCCCGCACGCTGCTGCGATCGATGATCGTGCGCCTCGGCGAGGTGTCGGGTCGTGGTCTCGTCGATCCGCGCGACGTGCTGGCACCCGTCGTCGAGGTCGCGCTGGCGGCACGGCGCGAGGTGCGGCTCGCCAAGCGCTACGACCTGTCCGACCTCATTCGTGACGGTCTGGCAGACGCCGGCGTCGAGGTGCGCGATACACCCGACGGCCAGGTGTGGGAGTTGCGGCCCGCCGACTGACCCGCTGCGCGGGCGACACCGTGGCAGCGACGTGGCGTGGGCTCAGTGCACCAGGCCGACCACTGCACGGCGGCCACGCGCACCCGACACCGCGTACGCCACGACGAACACGGTCGACGCGACGAGGATGATGGTCGCACCCGGTGACACGTCGAGGTGATAGCTGAGCACCATCCCCACGAACCCGCATGACGCCCCGACGAGCGGTGCGATGAACAGCATTCGCGCGAACGAGTTGGTGAGCATGCGGGCCACCACGGCCGGTGTCACGAGCAGTGCGCTGATGAGCAGCACGCCGACGACCTGCATCGTGAAGAGGATCGTCGCGGCCAGCATGAACATCAGCAGCGCCTCCATGCGCGGTACACGCACACCGCTCACGTCGGCGACCTCGGGGTCGAACGTCGCGAACAGCATCGGCCGGTACTGCGTGACGATGATCGCCACCGCGAGCAGGCCCACGACCGACACCGCGGCCACGTCACCACCGGAGACCCCGAGGATCGAGCCGAACAGCACCGCCTCGATCGAGCGCTTCGCCTGGCCGAACATGTTGGAGAGCGCGAGGCCGAGCGCGAACGAGGCTGTGGTGATCACACCGATCGCCGCGTCCGAGCCGATGCGGCCACGTCGCGCAACGCGCCCGATCATCAGCGCCGACAGCAGTCCCCACAGGCCTGCACCGAGGTAGAAGTTCACCGACAGCACGGCGCTCGCCGCCGCGCCGCCGAAGATGGAGTGCGACAGGCCGTGGCCGATGTAGCTCATGTGCCGCAGCACCACGAACACGCCGACCAGCCCACAGATCGCACCCGCGAGCACCGACACGGCGAGGCCGTTGCGGAAGAACTCGAAGCTGAAGGGTTCGAACAGGTTCATCGGACCGCCACCGGCGCATCAGCGACGAGCAGCAGCCCGCCGTGCTCGAGCACGTCCATCGGTGCACCGTACGTCGTCTCGAGCACCTCGGGGGTGAGGACCGACCGCGGCGTGCCGACGGCGACCACGCGGCGGTTCACGCAGGCGATCATCGGCAGGTGCGTCGCCAACCCGTTGATGTCGTGGGTGGTGAGCACGATCGTCATGCCATCAGCGTGCAGGTCGGAGAGCAGGTGCACCATCTCGTGCCGCGTGCGCACGTCGACACCTGACGTCGGCTCGTCGAGGACCAGCAGGTCAGGACGGCGGTGCAGCGCGCGGGCGAGGAACACTCGCTGCTGCTGACCGCCCGACAGGTCGCGGATGTGCCGCTGCTCGAGGCCACCGAGCCCCAGTTGCTCGAGCACGGTCGACACCGAGCGGCGCTCGTCGGCCGTCGCACGGGGACGGCGCCACGAGCCCTTCGTCGCCATCAGCACCACCTCGGCGACCGTGATGGGGAAGTTCCAGTCGACGGTCTCGATCTGGGGGACGTATGCCATCCGCAGGTCGGGGCGACGGCGCACGTCACCGACGGTCGGTCGCAACTTGCCCAGCAGCAGCCGCAGCAGCGTGGTCTTGCCCGATCCCGAGGGGCCGATGATGCCGAGGAAGGCACCGGGTTCGACCGTCAGGTGGACGTGGTCGAGCACGACCGGTCCGCCGTAGGTGTGCGACACGCCGTCGACCTCGACGAGCGGTGCGAGGGGCTCGGTCGAGCCCAGGATGTCACGGTTCATTGGGGGTACTCCGCCGTATCGGTGACCACATCGGTCACGTCGAGAGCCTGCAGTGCCGTCGCGTCGCCACCGAGCGCCTGCACCATGGTGATGTAGTCGAACTGCATCAGCCCGAGGAATGAATGGGCCGCGTCGCCCGGCTCGCCGGGCAGGTCGTCGTCGCGCAGCACGTCGACGTACTGCACGCCGGTCTCGTCACCGATCTGCGCGAGCACCGGGCTCGGGAACACCTCCGACCCGAAGATCGCGGGCACACCAGAGTCGCGGACCTGCGCGATCAGCTCGGCGATCTCCTTGGCCGTGGGCTCGTCGAAGCTCGACGGCTGGATGGCCCCGATGACGGTCCAGCCGTACGTCGCCGCGAAGTAGGCGTAGGCGTCGTGATAGGTGAGCAGTGTGCGGTTCGCCGGCTCGACCGTCTCGGTCGCCGCGCGCACCGCCGCATCCAGGGCACGGAGTCGGTCGATGTAGGTCGCTGCGTTGGCCGCGTACGCATCGCCGTTGGCGGGATCGAGGCGTACGACGACGTCGCGGACCAGTTCGGTGTACTGGATCGCCATCGGCGGGTTGGTCCACAAGTGGGGGTTGGGCTTTCCGGCGTCCTTCGGGAACGAGAAGTCGTAGATGTAGTTGGCCACCGGGAGGATCGACGTGCCGAGCTCGCAGAGCACGCCGCCGTCGGGGAGGTTGGCGGCCGCGAGGTCCTTCGTCGGCTCCTCGAGCACGAGTCCGTTGACGAAGACTGCGTCCGATGACGCCAACGATGCAGCGACGCTGGGCGGCGGCTCGAACGTGTGCGAGTTGGTGCCCTCGGGGACGATTCCCGTGATGTCGGCGAGGTCGCCCACCACGTTGGCCACGATCGACGTGATCGGGGCGACCGTCGTCGTGATCGTCAGCCGTTGGCCAGCCGGACGCGGCGTGCCGGCGAGGCAGGCGTCGAGTGCGGCGGTCTGAGGGTCGCCACCGGTGTCGGACGACGCGACCTCGGTCGACGAGCCACCGCATGCCGATGCACCGCTGGCCACGGCCGCCAGCAGCACCGCTGCAGCCCACCGGCTGCGACGGGGGGCCGGCTCCGAACATTTCACAGTAAATGAACCTACCGACGGTGGCCGCCCGTCACCCCACCGAGCGCGCACCTAGTGTGCGGTCGTGCTGCGCTCCCCGCTCCTCCGGTCCCTGGCCGCCCTCGGCGCCCTCACCCTGCTGGCCACCTCGTGCACGGGTGACGACTCGTCGTCCGACACGACCGCACCGGCCACGTCGGTGACCGACGGGAACCCCAGCACCACCGCTGCCGCGCCCACGACGCCCGACGGCAGTGCCACGACGGTGGTCGCCGAGCGGGCCCTCGACCGGGTTCGCGCCCCCGAGGCCGGCACCGTGACCGACCTGCTGGCCCTCGACCGGCCGATCGTGATCGCCCACGCCGGCGGCGACTTCGACGCCCCGCACTCGACGATGTACGCCTTCACCGAGGCTGCCCTGGCCGGGGCCGACGTCCTCGAGATGGACGTCATGCTGACGGCCGACCACGTGCTCGTGGTGCAGCACGACGACACGGTCGACCGGACGACCGAGTCGACGGGCAGGGTGCGCGACCTCACCTACGACCAGCTGTCGGCGCTCGACAATGCGTACTGGTTCTCCGGGGACACCTGGAGCGACCACTCGCTGCCCGCCGGCTCGTACCCGTGGCGCGGCGTCCGGAACGGGGCGGTCGCCCCGCCGGCCGGCTATTCGCCCGACGACTTCCGTGTCGAGACCTTCCGCTCGGTGGCGTCGGCCTTTCCGCACCATGTGCTCGACATCGAGGTGAAGATCCCCACCGGTGACGACGGCCAGCCCGACGTGGCCTGGGCGATCGAGGGCGCCCACGAACTGGCGGCCGAGCTGGACGAACTGGGCCGCACCGGGTCGGCAGTCGTCGTGTCGTTCGACGCCGACGTCATCGCGGCGTTCCACGAGGCCGCCCCCACCGTGGCCACCAGCCCGGGGCTGTCGACCCTCGTCGACTGGTACGCGGGTGCCGACGTGGCGTTCGCGCCGACCGATGTCGTCATGCAGGTCCCGCCGGTCTACGGCGGGGTCGAGGTGCTGACGCCCGACGTCATCGCCCGCGCTCACGCCGACGGGTTCGCCGTGTGGGTGTGGATGGACGACACCACGACCGAGGAAAACGCTGCCTTCTACGCCGACCTGCTCGGCCGGGGGATCGACGGCCTCCTCGTCTCGAAGCCTGCGCTGGCGGTCGACGTCGTCACCGACTCGTCGAGCTGACTGCCCCGGTCGGCCGGCGCTCGGCGCGGTGGGTCGATCGACCCACCGTCCAGCACCGTGAGACGCCAACCACTGCGGGCCGTCGATGTAGTGGCGGCGATGCTGACAGTGTTCAGAGCGCCGCAACGAATCCGGGCGTTGTGGCGACTTCACCGCGTGGAGAGTCTGGATGACCACTTTCTGTGGTCATTACTAGGTCTGGAGACCCACTTTTGTCGCCGATTTTCTTGCTGCACGTCTGCAGAGTGCGTTAAGAATCCTCCGTAACGCTTGTGCTCGATCGCTCGATCCGTTACTACTCGTCATAGAAATACCCGCCCGAGGCCCCCGGCTCCGGCGGATCGGGCCGGAGGACCCGCGGCGCAATGCGTCTGCAGTCACTGATCATCGTCGCCACGTGCACGCTCGCCGTGGGCCATGTCAGCACTGCCAGCGCGTCGCGCCCCACCCCCGGTGACCGCATCAGCGTGGCCTCGACCACTCCCGCTGCGCGCGCGCCGCACGCTCCCGACGTCGTGCTCGTCGGCTTCGACCGGGCAGCGAGCGCGTCCGACCGTGCCGCCGCGCGGGCACAGGTCGCCGTCGACACTGCCGAACAGCTCTCGCCGCTCGCCGCCGACGTCGAGCGCTGGCACCTCGCCGCAGGCGTCGGCGTCGACCGTGCGATCGCGGCGCTCAGCGGACTGCCCGGGGTTCGCTACGTCGAGCCCGACTACCTCGTCACTCCGGCGGCAACCTCGAACGACACGTACGTCACCGACGGCACGCTGTGGGGCATGGAGGGCGACACCACGTCACCCTCCAACACCTACGGCAGCCAGGCCGCCGAGGCATGGGCCCGTGGGTACACCGGTTCGTCGAGCGTCGCCGTCGGCATCGTCGACGAGGGCATCCAGATCACCCACCCCGAGCTCGTCGACAACATCTGGATCAACCGTGCCGAGCAGAACGGTGTCGCCGGCACCGACGACGACGGCAACGGCTACATCGACGACGTCAACGGGTGGGACTTCTTCAACAACGACGCCAGCGTCTACAACGCCGGCGCCAGCGGCTACGACGACATGCACGGCACGCACGTCGCCGGCACCATCGGCGCAAAGGGCGGCAACGGGGCGGGGGTCGCCGGCGTCAACTGGAACGTCACCCTCGTGCCCGCCAAGTTCATCGGGCCCACGGGTGGCCTCATCTCCGACGCCGTCCGCGCGCTCGACTACCTGACCGACCTCAAGTCCCGGCACGGCCTCCGTCTCGTCGCGACCAACAACTCGTGGAACGGCGGTGACTTCGCCCAGACACTCGCCGACGCCATCAACCGCGGTGGCGACGCCGGCATCCTGTTCGTCGCGGCCGCCGGCAACTCGACGAGCAACAACGACCTCGTGCCCACCTATCCCGCCGACTACCAGTGCACCACTGCGACTCGTCAGTGGGACTGCCTCGTCAGCGTCGCGGCGATCGACTCGAGCGGGGCGATCTACTCATCCTCGAACTACGGCCCGACCACCGTCGACATCGCGGCACCGGGTGTCGGCATCACGTCGACGATCCCGACCGACACCTACGCATCATGGACCGGCACGTCGATGGCCGCACCGCATGTCGCCGGCTCGATCGCGCTGTGTGCTGCCGCCAATGCCGCGCTCACGCCGACGCAGTTGCGCGCCGCCGTCCTCGACACGATGGTGCCGACCGCCGCGCTGGCAGGCCGCACCGCCCTCGCCGGACGTCTCGACACCAGTTCGGCGCTGCGCGCGTGTGTCGGCGGCAGTGCCCCCAGCGGTTCGCCCTCGGGCATCAGCGCCACCGCCACCGCATGGAACCGGGCCACCGTGACCTGGACCGACGGCGTCAGCGGCGAGACCCAGTGGGTGGTGCAGCGAGCAGTGCAGGCCGGCTCGTGCGGCACCTTCGCCACCGTGGGCACGTTCGGCGAGAACGTCACCTCGTTCTACGACACGGGCCTGACCGGATCCAGCACCTACTGCTACCGAGTGCAGGCCACCGGTGGTGCCACGTCGACCTCCGTCAGCAGCACCGCGACCGCCTCCACGCCCGCGATGCCACCGCAGCCGGTGCCGTACACCTGCAGCAGCGTCGCCTACTCGTGGATCGACCAGACATCGGGTGCCACACAACGCGTGCTCGCCGACGATGCATACGTCGCGGTCACGCTGCCGTTCACCTTCCCCTTCTACGGCGTCGACCAGACGAGCGTCTCGGTGTCCTCGAACGGTTACATCCGCTTCGGTACTGGTGACGCGACGCTGCAGCTCAACACGACACTGCCCAACATCCAGGACCCGAACAACATCGTGGCGGCATATTGGGACGACCTCAATCCGCCCGCCGGTGGGTCGATCTGGTCGATCGTCCGTGGCACGGCGCCCTCGCGCACGTTCACCGCATCGTGGGTCGACGTCTTCCGTCTCGGCACGACGACCGACCCGATCAGCTTCCAGATCGTGCTCGACGAGGCCACCAAGGCGGTCACCATCAACTACAAGGACACCGTGTCGGCGATGTCGACGAACGGCGGCTCGGCAACCGCAGGTGTCGAGAACGGCGACGGCGAGATGGGCACCCAGATCTCGGCCAACAAGGCCGTGCTGCAGTCGGGAACCTCGTACCGCTGCTCGAACGCCCCGCTCGCACCGGTCGCCGTCAGCACGTCGTCACTGCCCGTCGGCACCACGACTGCGGCGTACTCGACGACACTCGCCGCGACCGGCGGCACCGGCACCTACACATGGAGCGTCACGAGCGGTTCGCTGCCGACCGGCCTCACCCTCGCGAGCAGCGGCACGCTCTCCGGCACGCCGAGCGCCACCGGCACCTACACGTTCACCGTGACCGCACGCGACACCGCGCTGCCGACGGGCAACAGTGCCGCGAAGCAGTTCAGCATCCCGGTCACCACCCCGGTCACCGTCGGCACCACCTCACCGATGGTCGGCGGCATCGTCGGCGTGGCGTACTCGCAGACCCTGGCGGCCACCGGCGGCACCGGCAGCTTCACGTGGACCAAGACCTCGGGCACGCTGCCCGGCGGACTCACCCTCTCGACCGGTGGCGTGCTCAGCGGCACGCCCACCGCAGCAGGCTCGTTCACGTTCACCGTCACTGCGACCGACAGCGCCGGTCGCACGGGCTCGAAGTCGATGAGCCTCACCGTCGGGTCCAACACCCCGCCCGGCGCATTCGCGAAGTCGAGCCCCAAGGCCGCGGCCACCGGCATCAAGCTCACCTCGTCGCTGACGTGGGCAGCCTCCACCGGTGCCGCCCGCTACGAGTACTGCGTCGACACCACCAACGACAATGCGTGCGCAGGATCGTGGATCTCGACGGGCACCACCCGCAGCGCCACGCCGGCAGGCCTGCTGAAGAACACCGTGTACTACTGGCAGATCCGCGCCGTGAACGCGAGCGGCACCACGTATGCGAATGCCGGCACGTGGTGGGCCTTCACCACCGTGCTGCGCTGAGCCTCCGCGCCGCGCGTCGACCCCCCAGGACGGCTGACCGATCAGCCGGCGAGCGAGGCCTTCACCAGCGCAGCGATCTTCGCACCGTCGGCAGTCGGCCCCGCTGCCGCGCGAACCGCAGCGATGACCTTGCCCATCGCCTTCATCCCCTCGCCACCCGCCACCGTGGCGATCGTCGAGTCCACGAGTGCCTGCAGTGCGGCATCGTCGAGCGCCGCCGGCAGGAAGGCCTCGAGCACGGCGGCCTCCGCCCGTGCCCGCTCGACCTTCTCCGGCCGCCCGGCGGTGACGAACGCATCAGCCGTCTCGTGGTGCTTGCGCACCTCGACCGCAACGACCTTCAGCACCTGCTCGTCGGACAGCACGACCTGCTCGGCGCCCGCTGTCTCCTCGACGGCAAGCGCTGCAAGCGCCTGGCGCAACGCCGAGAGCGCCACCTCGTCGCGCGCCTTCATCGCGACGTTGAGCGCCTGGCGGAGGCGGCCCTTCACTGACTCGGTCGACTGGTCGTGGGCTGACATGTGCCCAAGGGTATTCGGGCCGGCCGCCGTCAGTCGCGCCGCGTGGTCGGTACCACGATGGTGAGCACGCCGAGCACCACCATCGCCAGCAGTCCGGCAATCGTGATGAGGTGCGGCTCGATCTCGATGCCGCCCTCGGTGCTGAAGAAGTTGCCGTCGGCGAACCCGAGCGGCAGATCGCCGAGATCGAGGTAGGCCATCACCGACTGGAAGATCGCGATGCTCACGAGCCCGAGCGCCAGCGACCCACCGAAACGACCACCGATCGCGAAGGCCGTCACCCCGCCGACGAGCACGAGCAGCAACACCGACAGCCGCAGCCACAGCGTTGCGTCAGGCACCCCTGACTGCGACCAGTTGTCGAGCCACTCGCCGCCATTGAGCGGCACCAACGGGCCCGCGACCGCAGCCGCCGTCGCCAGCACACCGAGCACTGCGAGCGGCCAGCGCGCCCGGCCCCCACGACGCGCGGCGCCCAGACTGGCGACGAAGGCCATGCCGGCGAGGGCAGCAGCCGCGATCGCGAGGAAGAAGCCGATCTCGCGCGTCGAGGTGATCGTGTTGCCGGCGGTCTTCAGGTAGGTGACCTCGACCTCGTCGAGCGCATCGATCGCGTGACCGACTGCACCGAGCAGCAGCCCGGCAAGGCCCAGTGAGGCACCCGCTGCGAGTCCTGCACCCGACCGACGGCCCGTGGCACCCACCACCGCACCCACGAGCAGCAGGAACACGCCGATGCCGACACCGATGAGGTGATTCGACGACAGGTCGTCGAGCACGAGCGTGGCGGACGCTGCATCGGTGCCCGTGACGACGTAGCTGATGACCTCGAGCACCGCTGCCGAGACCGCGACGACCGCCGTCAGCACGGCCAGCACCAACAGTGCGGTCAGGCGGAACTCGTGGTCGTCGAC
>JBMSSR010000014.1:0-19048 GCA_049424465.1 Ilumatobacteraceae bacterium | reverse complement strand
GTCGCCCGATGCGGTTCGGCTCGGCATGAAGGTGCGCCTCGCGACCTACGTGCTCGGCACCGACGACAACGGCACCGAGGCCATCGGCTTCGGGTTCGAACCCGCCTGACCATCCCCGACCCTCCTCCGACACCCACCATCTCCCGAAAGGCACTGACATGAGCGACGACATCTGGATCCTCGGCATCACGATGACCAAGTTCGGCAAGCACCCCGACAAGGACACCGTCGACCTCGCGGCCGAGGCCGCGATGGGCGCGTTGGCCGACGGTGGTGTCTCGATGAAGGAGATGGGGATCCTCGCCGCCGGCTGCCTGATGCAGTCGAACGCCGGGATCGGCCAGCAGCTCCAGAAGCAGATCGGCCAGACCGGTATCCCGGTGTTCAACGTGTCCAACGCCTGCGCGACCGGTGCCACCGCGCTGCGCACTGCGATCATGGCCATCAAGGCCGGCGAGTGCGACATGGGTCTGGCGGTCGGCGTCGAGAAGCTCGCCGGTGCGGGCCTGCTCGGCTCGGGCGGACGGGCGAAGGCGGACGGCAACGTGTACCAGCCGTCGGGCCGGTACGGCGCAGTGGCGCCGACCGACGGTCGTATCGGCACCGACGCGATGCCCGGGACGTTCGCCCAGGTCGGTATGGAGTACGGCCACAAGTACGGCGGTGCGACGTTCGAGCTGTTCGCCAAGATCAGCGAGAAGAACCACGCCCACAGCACGCTGAACCCGCTCGCGGCGTACACCAAGCGGATGACCCTCGACGAGATCATGAACGACGTGATGATCGCGTACCCCAACACCCGGCCGATGTGCTCGGCCAACTGCGACGGTGCGGCCGCGGCGGTGGTGGTGTCGGGCACCAAATTGCGCACACTGTCGCTCGAGCAGCAGCGCCGTGCCGTCAAGGTGTCGGCGTCGGTGCTCACCTCCGACCCGTGGCAGGCAGCGTGCCAGGTGTTGCCCGATGTCAACACGCTCACCCGGCTCGCCGCGACGCAGGCGTACGAGCAGGCCGGCGTGTCGCCGACCGACCTCGACCTGGTCGAGCTGCACGACTGCTTCGCCACCGCCGAGTTGGTGCACTACGACAACCTGATGCTGTGCGACGAGGGCGGTGCCGTGGACTTCTTCCTGTCGGGCGCACCGTGGCGCGACGGCCGAACGCCGGTCAACGTGTCGGGTGGTCTGCAGTCGAAGGGGCACCCGATCTCGGCCACGGGCATCGCCAACATCTGGGAGGTGTGTCACCACCTGCGCGGCGAGGCCGGCGACCGTCAGATCGAGGGCGCGAAGGTGGGGCTGGCCCACGTCATCGGCCTCGGTTCGGCGTGTGGCGTGCACATCCTCGAGAAGTCGGCGGCCTGAGTCGGGGCCCGAGACATGACATCGGTCGTCCTCTCCGAACAGCGGTCCCGCGACTACTCACTGGTCGGGTCGTCATCGCGCGCGGCTGTCGACAGCGGCCTGGTCGGCGCCGAGTGGTACCGGTCACCACTCCCGGTCGAGCGGCTGAAGGAGCTGGCGCAGCGCACCGACGGGCCGGCCATCCGCGACACGATCATCTGGCTGGCTGCGATGGTCCTGTCGGGCGCCGGCGGCGTGCTGCTGTGGGGCAGTTGGTGGTGCGTGCCGTGCTTCTTCGTCTACGGCGTGCTGTACGGGTCGGGCGGTGATTCGCGGTGGCACGAGTGTGGGCACAGCACGGCGTTCCGCACCAAGTGGATGAACGATGCCGTGTACCAGATCGCGTGCTTCATGGTGATGCGCAGCCCGGTCGCGTGGCGGTGGAGCCACGTGCGTCATCACGCCGACACACTGGTCGTCGGGCGCGATCCCGAGATCGCGCTCATGCGCCCGCCGCGCTTCTGGCAGCAGGTCAGCAACTTCGTCGGCCTGTACGACGGGTGGCACGCCGTGCGCGCCATGGTGCGGCATGCGTCCGGTCGGCTCAGTCCGGACGAGGACTCGTACGTCCCAGCCGCCCGGCGAGGCCGTATGGCACGCGTGGCCCGCATCTGGCTGGCCATCTATGCGGTGACGATCGCAGCCAGCATCGTCACCTCGAGCATGCTGCCGTTGATGCTCGTCGGACTGCCGCGGCTGTACGGGCAGTGGCACATCCAGCTGACGGGGTTCCTGCAGCACGGGGCGCTGGCCGACGACGTGCTCGACCACCGGCTCAACACCCGCACCGTGTACATGAACCCGATCAGCAGGTTCATCTACCTGAACATGAACTATCACGCCGAGCACCACATGTTCCCAATGGTGCCGTACCACCGGCTCCCCGAGCTGCACGAACTGTTGAAGGACGACTTCCCGCCGCCGTGTCCGTCGATCTGGGCCGGCTATCGCGACATGCTGCCGGTGGTGTGGCGCCAGCGGCGTCAGCCCGACGCGTACCTGCGCCTCGACGTGCCGCCGCGTGCTGCTGCTGCCGAGTGACCGTTGCCGGTCACGCCAGCAGTCGCAGCGCCGTGAACATGCCCATCACCACGACCATCAGCGAGAGCATGTTGCGGAAGCGCAGGAACACCAGCGTGCCGACGATCACCGACCACATCTGGTAGTTGCGCACCGAGATGAACACCTCGCCGTGGCGGCTGAGGATGCTGGGCACGATGATGGCGACGAGCGCGCACGACGGTGCGTAGCGCAGGGCACGCTCGACGGTGGAGGGCAGCTCGAACCGTGCCGGCAGCATGAAGAAGCTGGCGCGGGTGAGCACCGTCACGAGCGCGAGGCCGACGATGCCGACCGCCATGTAGATCGGGCCTGCACTGGCGACGAGCGCCATCGACACCATGCCTGTCGACACACTGCTCATCGACGTGTGCCCCCACGCGTTGCTGGCACGAACGACTCGACCGCGAGCGCAGCCGACACACCGACCAGCACCGAGACGGGCAGCCCGAGCCGCATCGGGAGGTGGATCGTCAGCAGCGAGCACACCGCGGTGACCGTGACGCCTGCGATCGCCGGTGCGCGCACGACCATCGGGATCAGTACGGCGATGAGTGCCGTCGATGCCGCCAGCTCGAGACCCCATTCGGTGGGTGCGAGGTCGCCGAGGAAGATGCCGGCGATGGACGCCACCTCCCACGTCACCCAGTTCATGCTGTTGCACGCATAGAAGAAGCCGTGCTGCTCGGGAGTGCCGGTGGCGGCGTCACCGAAGCGCTGCGAGAAGAGCGCGAACCCGAGGTCGCCGTTGAGGTAGCCCGCCACGACGCGCTGGCGGAACGGGAGGTCGGCGAACGAGCGGCGCGCGGCAGCGGCGAAGATGACGAAGCGCACGTTCACCAGTGCCGCCGTCACCCAGACGACGGGAAGGGGAGTGCTGGCCGCCAGGAGCGGTGTGGTGGCGAGCTGCGCCGAGCCGGCGTAGACGAGGAACGTCATCAGCAGCGACGGCCACAGGCCGAGACCGGCATTGACCATCGCGACGCCGGTGACGATGCCCCACACGGCGATCGCTGCCGCAACCGGCCGCATGGCGCGCCGGCCCTCGCGCAGGCCGTTGCGGTCGAGCGCCGGGATGAGGCCCATCGCCCACGGCGGCGTGAACACATCCGTGGTGTGCGGGTCGGCGGCAGTCTCGTCCACTGCAGCATGATGCCTGACCGAAGGCCGTGATCCGTAGTCTGCGGCGATGGCCGATACGCAGCGCCCCCGCGAACGGGTTCGCCTCGGGTGGAACTACCGCAAGCTGTACTTCGCGACCGCGCTGTCGAACGTGGGCGACGGCGTGGCAGGCATCGCCTATCCGTGGCTCGCCACTGCGATCACCCGCAACCCGTTGCTGATCGCGCTCATCGCTGCCGCGCAGCGACTGCCGTGGCTGTTCTTCACGCTCCCGGCCGGGGTGATCACCGACCGGGTCGACCGCCGCAGGGCGATGGTGTCGATGGACGCGCTGCGCGGCCTGCTCACGCTCGGTGTCGCGGTGGCAGTGATGGGCCGCGAGGCGACGCTGCCGTCGCCGTCCGAGGTCGCGTCGGTGCAGGGCACGCGGTGGGACGTGTACCTCGTACTCGTCGTCGCCACACTGCTGCTCGGGTGCGCAGAGGTGTTGCGCGACAACTGCGGCCAGACGTTCATGCCCTCGATCGTCGCTCCCGAGCACCTCGAGCGTGCCAACGGCCGGATGTGGAGCATCGAGTCGGTGGCGAACACGTTCATCGGGCCGCCGGTCGGGTCGGCACTGCTGGTCGTGGCCTTCTCGCTGCCGTTCTTCGTCGATGCCACCTCGTTCTTCGTCTCGGCGGCGCTGCTCGCGCTCATCCCAGGTGTGTTCCGTGCGCCGCGCCCGTTGGGTGAGGTCCCGGCGACGTCGTGGGTCGACGACGTCAAGGAGGGAGTCCGCTGGTTGCGCGCCCACCGCCTGCTGTGGGCGATGGCGATCATCCTCGGACTCATGAACATGGCATCGAACATCTCGGGCGCGGTGTACGTGCTGTTCGCCCAAGAGGTGCTCGGCGTCACCCCGTGGACGCTCACGATCATGGGATTCGGCTTCGCCATTGGTGGCATCGTCGGTGGGTACGTCGCACCGTGGATGTCCCGCACGTTCGGCAGCGGCACGTGCCTTGCCATCACGCTCGGCAGCACGGCCGTCATGCAGTTCACCGTCGGCTGGATGTCGCACTGGCCGGTCGTGATGATGATCGTGATGCTCGGCACGCTGCTCGGCTCGTCGTGGAACGTCATCACCGTCAGCCTGCGCCAGACGATCATCCCCGGCCACCTGATGGGTCGCGTCAACAGCGTGTACCGGTTCTTCGCGTGGGGGATGATCCCGATCGGCGCAGCGATCGGCGGCGTGCTCGTGCTCGTCGTCGACCGGTTCGCGTCACGAACGACCGCCCTGCGCTCGGTGTGGTGGGTCGATGGCGTCATTCATGTCGGTCTGCTCGTCGCAGGGTTGCGCCTGCTGACCACCGAACGGCTCGAGGCAGCCCGTGCCGCCGCGCTCGCGACACCGCCCGTCGCCGCAGTGCCGTCCGCGGACTGATCGACCGCGCCGGCTGCGACACTGTGCCGGTGAGCGCCGCCGACGACCCGCTGGCCCACCTGCTCATCGACCGGCGGGCGACCGTCGAGCGGCGGCAGCTGGACGACACGTCGTGGGTCGACGTCGTCGCCGGGTTCGTCCGTGACCCCGCCGTCGCACTCGCGCAGGTACTGGCCGAGGTGCCCTTCGCCCAGCACGAGGTGCTGCGCTACGACCGCTACGTGCCCGAGCGACGCCTGGGCGGCACGGTCCGCCCGGCGGCCAACCTGCTGGCCGGTCAGATCGACCTGCACCTGCGAGCGGCCTATCGGCAGCAGTTCGACGGCGCGGTCGCGATCCTCTACCGCGACGGCACCGACTTCCAGGGGTTGCACAGCGACCGCGAGATGAAGTGGCTCGACGACACACTGATCGGCATCGTCGTGCTCGGCGTGCGGCGGCCGTTCGTGCTGCGTCCGCGCGGTTCGTGGCAGCAGGCAGCGATCGACCGGGTGCCGGCCGGCGCCGGGCCGGATGACATCGTGCTCATGCCGGGGGAGGGTGATCTGCTGGTGATGGGCGGTCGGTGCCAGGCCGACTGGCTGCACGGTGTCCCCGCCGCCGACGCCGATCGGCCCCGTGTGTCGCTGACCTGGCGCTGGACGTCCCGCCGTGGGCGGCCCGACACGGCGCCGGGGTATTTCGACGGCCGCCAGTTCAGCGACAGGCCGCGTCAGCGGGGCATTCGGCGCGCACCGGGCTGACGGGTTCCGCACTGTGGAATTCACGGGACGACTGTGCGGGAAATGGCCGTTCGGGGTGGTCGACTGCCGCGTCACCCGGACCTAGCATGAGCGGTCTTGAGCGCCTCGACGAACCCCCCGCCCTCCGACGCCGAGCTCGATGCGATCGTGCGCGAGCACGCTCAGGTCCGCGGCGGTCTGCTGCCGGCGCTGCACGCCGTCCAGCACCGTGCGGGCTACGTGCCCACGCGGCTCGTCCCGGTGCTCGCCGACGCCTTCAACATCAGCGTCGCCGAGGTGCACGGCGTCATCACCTTCTACCACGACTTCCGCGACGCGGCCCCGGCTGGTCCGGTGCTGCATGTCTGCCGCGCCGAGGCGTGCCAGGCGCGCGGTGGGCGTGAGGTCTGGGACGCAGCGCGTGCAGCTGCCGAGGGCGAGGACATCGAGGTACGAGAGACGTTCTGCCTCGGCAACTGCGCGCTCGGCCCGACGGTCATGGTCGACGGCCATCTGCACGCGCAGGTCGACGCCGCCGACATCGTCGGAATCGTCAGCGTCACGGCCCGCCGCCGTGCGGTCCTCGCCGAGTCCATCCCCACCGAGGCGGTCGCGCCGGACGACACGGTGGTGTACGTCCCGCGCGATGCCGCCGCGCGCGCCGCTGGGGCCGACGAGGTCGCTGCTGCGCTCGCCGTCCAGCCGGGCATCCGCGTCGTGCGCAACGGCTCGCGGGGAATGCTGTGGCTCGAGCCGATGATCGAGGTCGTCACGCCGCAGGGCCGCATCGCCTACGGCCCCGTGCACGTCGACGACGTCCCGGGTCTGGTCGCCGCCGACTTCCGCAGCGGTGGCGAGCATCACCTCCGTCTCGGCCTCACCGACGACCTGCCGTGGATGAAGCGCCAGCAGCGCGTCACGTTCCGTCGAGTCGGTGTCATCGATCCTGTCGACGCGGACGACTACGCCGCACACGGCGGCATGGAGGGTCTGCGCCGGGCGCTCTCGATCGAGCCGGGCGCCGTGGTCAGTGAGGTCACCGACAGCGGCCTGCGCGGCCGTGGCGGCGCCGCGTTCCCCACCGGCATCAAGTGGCGCACCGTGCTCGACGCGCCGGGCGACGAGAAGTTCATCGTCTGCAACGCCGACGAGGGCGACAGCGGCACGTTCGCCGACCGCATGCTGATGGAAGGTGACCCGTTCGTGCTCATCGAGGGCATGGCGATCGCCGGCTGGGCAGTCGGTGCGCACGAGGGCTTCATCTACGTGCGCAGCGAGTACCCCGACGCCATCACTGCGCTGAACACCGCTGTCGCGGCCGCCGAGTCGCGCGGCTGGCTGGGCGACAACGTGCTCGGCACGGGCTTCACCTTCCGCGTGCACGTCCGCGTCGGTGCCGGCGCCTACATCTGCGGCGAGGAGACGGCGCTGCTCGAGAGCCTCGAGGGGCGACGCGGCGTCGTGCGTGCCAAGCCGCCGCTGCCGGCGATCGAGGGCCTCTGGGGCAAGCCGACCGTGGTCAACAATGTGCTCAGCCTCGCCACGGTGCCGGCCATCCTCGCCGACGGCGCCGCCGCGTACGCGGCCCTCGGTGTGGGCCGCAGCCGAGGCACGCAGGTCTTCCAGCTGGCGGGCAACATCGCCCGTGGCGGGATCGTCGAGACGGCGTTCGGTATCTCGCTCGGCGAGCTCGTCGACGACCTCGGTGGCGGTACGCGCACCGGTCGCTCGATCCGTGCGGTGCAGGTCGGAGGCCCGCTCGGCGCCTACCTGCCGATCGACCGATTCGACCTGCCGATGGACTACGAGGCATTCGCCGCGGCCGATGCGCTGGTCGGGCACGGCGGCATCGTCGTGTTCGACGACACGGTCGACATGGTCGCCCAAGCACGATTCGCGATGGAGTTCTGTGCCGCCGAGAGTTGCGGCAAGTGCACGCCGTGCCGCATCGGCAGCACCCGCGGTGTCGAGCTCATCGACAAGATCTCGGCCGGCAGCGACGTCAGCGGCAACCTCGCCACGCTGCTCGACCTCTGCGAGGTCATGGCCGACGGTTCGCTGTGCGCCATGGGTGGCCTCACGCCGATGCCCGTCCGCAGCGCGGTCACCCACTTCGCCGACGACTTCCTCCGGCACGAACCTGCCACGCAAGGAGCCCACTCATGACGCTCAGCCTGTCGTTCTTCGACAAGGACCTCGGCACCCCGGCCCCCGATCGTGCCGAGCGCACGCCGGCCCCGGCAACGGTCGATGTCACCATCGACGGCCGCTCGATCGCGGTCGCCGAGGGCACCTCGGTGATGCGTGCCGCCGCGCTCGCCGGTGTCGACATCCCCAAGCTGTGCGCCACCGACAGCCTCGACCCGTTCGGCTCGTGCCGCCTGTGCCTCGTCGAGATCGACGGCCGCCGCGGCACGCCTGCGTCGTGCACCACGCCGTGCACGCCCGGCATGTCGGTCACCACGCAGTCGCCCAAGCTCGAGAAGCTGCGCCGCGGCGTCATGGAGCTCTACATCAGCGACCACCCGCTCGACTGCCTCACGTGTGCCGCCAACGGTGACTGCGAGCTGCAGGACATGGCGGGCGAGGTCGGTCTGCGCGAGGTCCGCTACGGCTACGACGGTGCCAACCACCTCGGTCTCGGGAAGGACACGTCCAACCCGTACTTCACGTTCGACACGTCGAAGTGCATCGTCTGCTCGCGCTGCGTGCGCGCCTGCGAGGAGATCCAAGGCACGTTCGCGCTCACCATCGCCGGCCGTGGGTTCGGCTCGCGCGTGGCCGCTGGCTTCAACGGCTCGTTCTTCGACAGTGACTGCGTCAGCTGCGGTGCCTGTGTCCAGGCGTGCCCGACGGCGACCCTCACCGAGAACAGCGTCATCGAGCACGGCCAGCCGCGGCGCGAGGTCATCACCACCTGCGCGTACTGCGGTGTCGGCTGCTCGTTCAAGGCCGAGATGCAGGGCGAGCAGGTCGTGCGCATGACCCCGTACAAGGGCGGTGGCGCCAACGAGGGTCACTCGTGCGTCAAGGGCCGGTTTGCATGGGGCTATGCGTCGCACTCGGACCGTGTGCTCAACCCGATGATCCGCGAGAGCATCGACGACGAGTGGCGCACGGTCTCGTGGGAGGAGGCCATTGCGTACACGGCCTCGCGCCTCAAGGACATCCAGGAGCGCCACGGCCGCAACTCGATCGGTGGCATCACGTCGTCGCGCTGCACCAACGAGGAGATCTTCGTGGTGCAGAAGATGATCCGCACGGCGTTCGGCAACAACAACGTCGACACGTGTGCGCGCGTCTGCCACTCGCCGACGGGCTTCGGCCTCAAGAACGCGTTCGGCACCTCGGCCGGCACGCAGGACTTCAAGTCGGTCGAGCATGCCGACGTCGTCCTGCTCATCGGCGCCAACCCCACCGATGCGCACCCGGTGTTCGCCTCGCGCATGAAGCGCCGCCTGCGCGACGGGGCCCGCCTCATCGTCGCCGACCCGCGCCGCATCGACCTGGTCAGGTCGGCGCACGTCGCCGCCGACCACTTCCTGCAGTTGCGCCCCGGTACCAACGTGGCGCTCATCAACTCGCTCGCCCACGTCGTCGGCGCCGAGGGCCTCGGCGACGAGCGGTTCGTGCAGGAGCGGTGCGACCCTGCCGACTTCGCCCAGTGGGCCGAGTTCGTCAGCCGCCCCGAGCAGAGCCCCGAGGCCGTCGAGCAGTACACCGGTGTGCCGGCCGCCGAGGTGCGCGCCGCCGCCCGCCTGTACGCCACAGGCGGCAACGCCGCCATCTACTACGGCCTCGGCGTCACCGAGCACAGTCAGGGCAGCACGATGGTGATGGGCATGGCCAACCTCGCCATGGCCACCGGCAACCTCGGCCGTGACGGTGTGGGCGTCAACCCGCTGCGCGGCCAGAACAACGTGCAGGGCAGCTGCGACATGGGCTCGTTCCCGCACGAGCTCGCCGGGTACCGCCACGTCAGCGACGCAGCGACCCGCGAGATGTTCGAGCAGTTCTGGGGTCACCCCATCCAGCGCGAGCCGGGCCTGCGCATCCCGAACATGCTCGACGCAGCGATCGACGGTGACTTCAAGGGCATCTTCGTGCAGGGTGAGGACATTGCGCAGAGCGACCCCAACACGGTGCACGTCATGGCGGCGCTGCGCTCGATGGAGCTCGTCATCGTGCAGGACCTGTTCGTCAACGAGACCGCCAAGTTCGCCCACGTGTTCTTCCCGGGCACGTCGTTCCTCGAGAAGGACGGCACGTTCACCAACGCTGAGCGCCGCATCAACCGCGTCCGCCCGGCGATGCGACCCAAGCAGGGCAAGGACGAGTGGCAGGCCGTGTGCGAGCTGGCGACAGCACTCGGTGCGCCGATGCACTACGACAACGCGGCGCAGATCATGGACGAGATCGCGGCGCTGACGCCCACATTCTCGGGGGTCAGTTTCGCGCGCCTCGACGCCGAGGGCAGCGTGCAGTGGCCGTGCAACGACCAGTTCCCGTCGGGCACGCCGATCATGCACGAGCGTCAATTCGTACGTGGCCTCGGCAAGTTCACCATCACGCCGTACGTACCGACCGAGGAGAAGAGCACCCGGCGCTACCCGCTGCTGCTCACCACCGGCCGTGTGCTCAGCCAGTACAACGTGGGTGCGCAGACACGGCGTACCGGCAACGTCAACTGGCACGCCGAGGACGTCCTCGAGATCCACCCGCACGACGCCGAGGAGCGCGGCATCCGCGACGGCGACGAGGTCACGTTGGCCAGCCGTGTCGGTGCCACGACGCTGAAGGCCGTGCTGTCCGACCGCCAGCCCCAGGGTGTCGTCTACACGACGTTCCACCACCCGGTCAGTGGCGCCAACGTCGTGACCACCCAGTACAGCGACTGGGCCACCAACTGCCCCGAGTACAAGGTCACCGCGGTGCAGGTCATGCCGGGCCGCAGTGCGGCGACGGTGGAGATCGACCATCCCGAGCACCGTCTCGGCGCGCTGGTGCGCATGGCCAACCAGATCGCCCGTCAGCAGGCGGCCGACCCGTCGGTCGATGCCGTGGCGATCACCGCCAAGCACCTCGACATGTTCTGGGACCACGAGATGCGCGTCGACCTGGCGCGGGCCGTCGAGGCCGGCAGCATCACGGTCGACGAGGTCGTGGTGCAGGCGATCGCCCAGCTGTCGATCAGCGCCTGAGCCGCGCAGCGAACGATCGCGATGCCCGACGGGTCAGTCGCCGGTCGACGCGATCCACGTGGCGTGGAAGCCGTACGGCACGCGTCGCGGCATGACCACTTCGGCCACAGGGCCGGCTGAGACGTCGGTGGCGTCGAGCACCGCCAGCACGGTCTCGTCGACTGCGTCGTCGTGCACGAACGACAGCAGCCAGCCTCCGTCCTCGGCGTCATCGTCGGCGGGCACGAAGAGCGGCTCACTGGCATGCCGCGTGGCGCCGACGCGCCAGCGCTGGCGGGTGTCGCGAGCGAAGTCGTGCTTGATGAGGTCGCCCAATTCGACGGTGGTGGCGTTCGGCCGGGTGCCGACCAGATAGCCGTAGCGGTGCTCGCGACCGACGCGACGCGGGTCTCGTGACGGCAGGTCCCCCGGGTCGTCGGTCTCGAGTACGTCGTCGGCAACCCGTCCGCTCGCAGTGTCGATCGTCCATCGGCGGAGCGACGCGTCGTCACCGATGTCGTCGGACCCGACGGCGAAGCTCGAGGCGAGGCGGCCCACGTCGACGACGACCTCGTCGCCGCGGCGGAATGCGTTGACGCTGTGGAACACGTAACACGGGTCGAGGTCGAACCACCGGATCTCGGACGCGGGCCCGCCGAGGGGCATGATGCCGATCCGCGAGCCGGCGTCGGGCTGCCACACGTAGGGCATCGCGCCCGAGGTGGGGTCGTTGATGAACTCGACGGCTCGCTGCATGTCGAACACGACCGGCATGTCCCAGAAGACGACGTCGGTCTCGGTGATTGCGAAGTCGTGGATCATCGTGCTGCGGGGGAGCGGCACCTCCTGCAGCGATGACATGGTGCCATCGGGTTCGACGACGTAGTACCAGAGGTAGGGCGATGCGAAGCCGTAGCCGAACGCGTGCATCCGTCCCGTGACGGGATCGATCTTCGGGTGGGCGGTGAAGCTCTGCGTGAGCACACCGCCGAAGTCGTAGGTGCCGATCGTCTCGAGTGTGCGGGGGTCGAGGCGGTACGGAAATCCGATCTCGCCGCTGGTGAGCAGCGCGCCGCCGTGCCACAGGGCCGAGACGTTCGACTGGCTGTTGCCGCCCCCAGGCACCCCCTGGCCGAAGCCTGCACCGGCGAGGAACGGCTCGGTGCGGACCCATCGGTTGCGGTACGCGGTCGCGCGGCCGTCCTCGAGGGTGACGGCGTGCACCATGCCGTCACCGAAGAACCAGTGCGGCGAGTCGGCGTGCGGCGGGTTCGAGCCGTTCTTCACGTAGTGGCCGGCGAGGTCGGCCGGCAGATTGCCGCGCACCTCGAGGTCGGTCACGTCGAGCTCGTCGTCGACCGGGGCGAAATTGCCCTGCAGCCACCACGGATGCGTCGGGTCGATTGCGACCGTGGTCGGCGGCATGACGGGCGGCGACGTCGTCGGTGCGATGGGGGGCGCGAACACCGATGTGCGTGGCGTGGTCGCCGTCGGCTCGACTGCAGCGCGGCACGCCGCGAGAAGGGCCGCAGTGCTGCCGCCCATCAGTCCCCATCGCACGAGGTCGCGGCGGCTGACCGGGCTCGACGGGGCGATACGAGGCGACACGACGGCAGTCTTCCAGACGGATGCTCGGCGCCGTGGCGGGCGGACCGGTCGGCGGATCGCGGTGATTCCCAGCACAGTCGTACCGCGTTAGTGTGCGACGGGAAAGGGGAGCAATGAGCCGCATCGTCTACGACGGCACGCCCATCGACTATCAGCCCGGGGACTCGGCGGCGCTCGCCGCCGTGCGCGCCGGCCAGCACCCCGCCCGTGGGGGCACCCTGTGCCTCGCCGGTGATTGCGGCAACTGTGTGGCCGTCGTCGACGGCACGCCGTGGGTCAAGACGTGTCAGACCATCGCCCGTCCCGGCATGGTGGTGGTGCGCCACCCCAACGGCTCGCACCCGTCGCCTGCCGGCCCCGAGTCGCATGCGTCGGTCACCGTGCGCCACCGTTCCGCCGACCACGTGGTGGTGGGCAACGGCGACAGCGGCCGCGCTGCCGCGGCCGGCGCCCGCCAGTCGGGGCACGAGGTCACGATGCTCGACGCCGCCGACGGCAACGAGGTCGTCGGCCTGTTCGAGGGCCCGTCCATCATCGTGCGCACGCCCCACGGTGTCGACCACATCCACGCCCATCACGTCACGCTGGCCACCGGTGCCGCCGAGGTGCAGCCGGCGTGCCCGGGCAACCTGCTCGCCGGTCTCTACACACCGCGTGCCGCAGCCAAGGTCCGCGACGCGGGTATCGACCTCGGCACTGTGGTGACCGTCGGACGCGACCTGGTAGCCCTGCACGGCGCGGACGGTCGCGTCAACGCAGTCGAGCTGACTGACGGTCGCCGAATCGAGTGCGACGCGGTCATCGCCGATCTGGGCACGGCGCCGCGCGACGTGCTCGCCCGCATGGCACCCGGTGTGCCGGTCGAGGTCGTTGGTGCCGCGGCGGCGGCGCACGAGCTGCCGCCGTGTCCGCGCGAGGGAGTCATCTGTCCGTGCGGCAAGGTCACCGTCGAGGATCTCGACGGTGCGTGGAACAAGGGCTTCAACGAGCTCGAGCTGCTCAAGCGGTCGAGCCTGACCGGCGTCGGCCACTGCCAGGGCGGTGTGTGCATGCCGCACCTGCGTGCGTACGTCGCCGACCGCAGTGGCACCGTGCCCGAGCCGTTCAGGGCACGCCCGGCGGCTCGACAGATCTCGATCGAGGAAGCGGCTGCCGGGTACTACCCCGACACGTTCCGCCGCACGGCGCTGCACGGCGAGCACGAGCGGCTCGGCGCAACACTCGACAAGTTCGGTGGCTGGTTCCGTCCATGGCACTACGGCGACCCGGTCGCCGAGTACTGGGCGGTGCGCGAAGGCGTGTCGCTGGGCGACGTCAGCACGCTCGGCAAGATGATCGTGTCGGGTCCCGACGTGGTCGAGGCGCTCGAGCGGCTGTACCCCAACCACGTGCACGACATCAAGGTCGGCAGGTCGCGCTACGTCATCAACCTCAACGAGCGCGGTCACATCCTCGACGACGGCATGATCCTGCGCGACGGCGACACCACGTTCACCCTGACGTTCACGTCCGGTGGTGCCGGCTTCGCCGAGATGTGGTTGCGCGACTGGATCGAGACGTGGGGCCTGCGTGTCCACGTGCTCGACCGCACCGTGTCGCACGGCGCGATCAACGTCACGGGCCCGCTGGCGGGCGAGTTGCTGCGCCGTGCCGGTGTCAGCGACGAGCACCGCCCGAAGTTCCTGCAGCACCGTCGGGTACACGTGGCCGGTGTGCCGTGCCACGTCATGCGCCTGTCGTTCACCGGTGAGGCCAGCTTCGAGCTGCACCACCAGATCGACCGCAGCGCCGAGCTGTGGCAGGCGCTCATGCACCTCGGCCAGCCGCTCGGCATCAAGCCGCACGGCCTGCAGGCGCTGTTCGGCCTGCGGTGCGAGAAAGGCCACATCATCGTCGGGCAGGACACCGAGCTCGACAGCACGCCGCGCCGCGTCAACATGGACTGGGCGGTCAAGCTCGACAAGCCACAGTTCCTCGGTCGCGATGCACTCATCCGCACCGCCACGCTGCCGGACGAGCGTCGCCTCTTCGGCTTCACGATGGACGGCCCGGCGCCGCTCGAGGGCAGTGTCATCCGCGTCGACGGCGAGGTCGTCGGCCACGTCACGTCCAGCTGGTTCTCGCCGAAGTTCGGCCACGCCGTGCTGATGGGCTGGCAGAAGCGCCTCCCGCATGCCGAGACGGTGATGATCGACGACCGCGAGGCACGGGTCAGCCCCGTGCCGTTCTACGACCCGGAGGGCGCCCGTGCTCGCATGTGACCCCACCCGCACGCCCGGCCGCACGTCGCCGCTCGAGGGCTGGCGCGTCATCGCCGAGCCCGCCGCGCTCGACCGCATGAAGACACCGCGTGGCGCGACGGTCGTGCGCATCTCGCCCGACGACGCGTTCGTCATCGCCCCGGCCGGTCCCGGCGCGAAGGAGCCGGTGGTCAAGGACGACCCGCACGCGATCATCACGCCCGAGCACGGCTTTGCCGGGGCGACGCTGTCGGCGGGCGAGGTCGAGCTGATCGGCCTGCACCACATCGAGTGGGAGGTGCCCGCCGTGCGCCCCGCACTCGCGCAGGGCCGTATCGCCGGCGTGCCCGCCAAGTTGGTCATCGCCAAGGACGGCTCGGCACTGTTGCTCGTGGCGTGCGCTGCCCGGGCCGAGCTGGAGGAGCGCCTCGCATGAACGAGTTCGTCGAGACACTGCTCGACCTGCCGTGGCAGGTGGGCGACCCCAAGCCGGCGTACGACGTCGTCATCATCGGTGCCGGTGGCCACGGGTTGGCCACCGCGTACTACCTCGCCACGCGTCACGGCATCACCAACGTGTGCGTGCTCGACTCGAACTTCATCGGGTCGGGCAACTCGGGACGCAACACCACGATCATCCGCAGCAACTACGGCATCCCCGAGTCGGTGCGCTTCTACCAGCACAGCCTCGAGATGTACCAGCGGCTCGAGGACGAGACCGGGTGCTGGATCATGCACAGCACCAAGGGCCAGATCTGGATGGCCCACTCGGTGATGACCGCCCGCACCGAGCAGACGCGTGCGCTGATGAACACGGCGTGTGGCGCGAAGACCGACTTCATCGGGCCCGACGAGGTCAAGCGGCTGTGCCCGCAGATCGACATCACGGGTGGTGGCCGCTACCCGGTGCACGGTGCGAGCTACCACCACGAGGGTGCGACCGCGCGTCACGACCGTGTGGTGTGGGCGTATGCGCAGGGCGCGCTCCGTGCGGGTGTGCACGTGTTCCAGCACACGCCGGTCACGGGCCTCACCCGTGGTGCGGACGGCAGGGTCACCGGTGTCATCACGCCCAAGGGCAACATCGCTGCGGGCACGGTCATCTCGGCCGTCGGCGGTCACGTGTCGACGGTGTCGAAGTGGGCCGACGTGCGCCTGCCCATCCGCACACACGCGCTGCAGGCGTTCGTCACCAACGCGTATGCGCAGGACTTCGCGCCGATCGTGTCGAGCAACGACCTGGTGTTCTACGTCAGTCAGACGCCGCGTGGGCAGATGCTCATCGGCGCCGAGTACGACGCCTTCGCCAGCTATCGCCAGACGACGACGTTCTCGTACCTGCAGGCGTGCTCGAAGAAGGCCGTCACGATGCTGCCGTTCCTCGGCAAGCTGCGCATCCTTCGCTCGTGGACCGGGATCTGCGACATCAGCACCGACTTCTCGCCCATCCTCGGGCCCACCACGACCGAGGGGTTCTGGCTGTCCACCGGGTGGGGGACGTGGGGCTTCAAGGCCATCCCGGCCGCCAGCGAGCAGCTCGCGCAACTGCTGGCCACCGGCAGTGCGCCGCTCATCGAACCGTTCGGCCTGTCACGCTTCTCGCGCGAGGCAGCGATGGCCGACCCGAGCTCTGCAGGAACGAGGTGACCCGTGCTGTGGGTTGACTGTCCCAACTGCGGCAAGCGTCCGTTCGAGGAATTCCGCTACGGCAACGTGTTCCCGACGACGCCCGACTCGATCACCGATCCCGACGCCCGCAACGTCGACTTCGCGTGGATGCAGGACAACATCGAGGGTGTGCTGCTCGAGCGCTGGTTCCACGAGAGCGGGTGCCGTCGCTGGCACACCGCCCGCCGCGACACCACGACCGACGCGTGGCTGCCGGTCGACGACTGACCTGACGGGTCGCCACGGCGCAGCGATACCGCGCCGTGCGTCCCGAGCCGCTGGCTCAGCCGTTGCCGGCGCGCTTCTGCACGTTGGCCCACTCGTCCTTCAGGCCTACTGTGCGGTGGAACAGCATCGGCTGCGCCGGATCGTGGGCGAAGTAGCCGAGGCGCTCGAACTGCAGCACGGTGCCCGCAGGGGTGTCGGCCATCGCTGCCTCGGCCTTGCCGTGAGCAAGCGTGCGCGACACCGGGGCGAGGTCGTCGAACGGGTCACCCGTGCGGTCGCCCGGCACCTCGGCGGCGAACAGTCGCTCGTACAGAGCTGCGGTGACGTCGACGGCATGCGACGTGCTGACCCAGTGGATGGTCGCCTTCACCTTGCGACCGTCGGGGGCCTGACCGCCGCGGGTGTCGGGGTCGTACGTGCAGTGCACCTCGGTGACGTTGCCCTCGGCATCGGTGGCGAAGCCGGTGCACCTCACGAAGTAGGCGCCGCGCAGGCGCACCTCGGCGCCGGGGGTGAGGCGGAAGTACTTCGGCGGCGGGTCGGCACGAAAGTCGTCGGCCTCGATGTACAGCTCGCCCGTGAACTCGAGCAGGCGCGTACCGGCCGACGGGTCCTCGGGGTTGTTGACGACCTCGACCTGCTCGACGTGGCCGGCGGGCCAGTTGGTGATGACCAGCCGGACGGGCTGCAGCACGGCCATGCGGCGCAGTGCCGTGCGGTTCAGTTCGTTGCGCACGAACCACTCGAGCAGCTCGATCTGGTGACGGCTGTTGGTCTTGGCGACGCCGATGAAGTCGCAGAACGAGCGGATCGCGCTGGCGGGGTAGCCGCGGCGGCGCAGGGCGCGCAGCGTCGGCAGGCGCGGGTCGTCCCACCCGTCGACGATGCCGTCGTTGATCAACTGCAGCAGCTTGCGCTTCGAGGTGACGGTGTACGTCAGTTCGAGACGGGCGAACTCGGTCTGGCGCGGCTGCTCGAACGGCAGCGGCAGGTGGTCGAGGTACCAGTCGTACAGCGGACGGTGGCTGTCGAACTCGAGGGTGCAGATGCTGTGCGTCACGCCCTCGATGGCATCGCTCTCACCGTGCGCCCAGTCGTAGGTGGGGTAGATGCACCAGTCGTCGCCCGTGCGGTGGTGGTGCTCGTGGCGGATGCGGTACATGATCGGGTCGCGCAGCTGCATGTTCTCGTGCTGCATGTCGATGCGGGCGCGCAGCACGTGCGAGCCATCGGCGAACTCGCCGGCCCGCATGCGGCGGAACAGGTCGAGGTTCTCGTCGACGGTGCGGTTGCGGAACGGGCTCTCGATGCCCGGCTTGCCGTAGCCGCCGCGCTGGGCCGAGATGGTGTCGGCGTCCTGGTCGTCGACATAGGCGAGGCCGTTGGCGATGAGGTGCTCGGCCCACTGGTACAGCTGCTCGAAGTAGTCGCTGGCGTACACCGGCTCGCCGTGCGGCTCGAAGCCCAGCCAGCGCACGTCGTCGACGATCGCATCGACGTACTCGGTGTCCTCGGTGACGGGGTTGGTGTCGTCGAAGCGCAGCTTGCAGACGCCCCCGAACTCGGCAGCGATGCCGAAGTCGACACAGATGGCCTTCGCGTGGCCGATGTGCAGATAGCCGTTGGGCTCGGGTGGGAACCGGGTCTGGACCCGGGTGGCGGTGCCGTCGGCGAGCTGCTGGCGCACCAGGTCGCGCACGAAGTTGGCGGCGGCCGGGGTGTCGGGGGCGCCGGCGCTGCGTGGTGTCGTCTGCTCGCTCATACCGGCCCCAGACGGTACCGCCCGCTCGGCCGTTCGACCCGTCTGCGGGTGGCCTCCCGCGGTGTCATCGCCGGTCGTCAGCGGTCGACGTGACCGGTGGTCACCGTGCCGAGAGCGCCGCCCTGCGCCGCCGCGTGGCCAGGTGCGGCCAACCGGGCGCGGCGCGGGGGATCGCGGCGATGAGCACGACAGCGTGCTGCCGGTGACGTTGCAACGAACCGGCGGTCGGCGATCAGCCAGTGAGCTCGGGTCGCAGTTCGAGGGTCAGGAGTCGTCGAGGTGGTGACGAGTCGCCGGTGCGGGGAGGTATTGCCGGCGGCGTGCAGGGTGGTGCGTTGCTGGCGACGCCGCGTGGTGGGCACCACATGACGACGCCGTCTGGTCGGATGAGTTCGAAGTCGTTGGCGTCACCGATGATCACGGTGCCGGCCATGTGTTTGACGGTGTGGTGTGCGCTGCAGAACAGCACGAGATTGTCGAGGTCGGTGGGTCCGCCGTGTTCCCAGGCGATGAGGTGGTCGACCTCGCACCACGACGCCGGCACCGTGCAGCCGGGCCAGCGGCAGCCGCCGTCGCGTGCGACGAGTGCGCGGTACTGGGCGTCGGTCGCAAGCCTGACGGCACGAC
>JBMSSR010000013.1:0-19474 GCA_049424465.1 Ilumatobacteraceae bacterium | reverse complement strand
GACGGTCGCGTGCTCGACCACGGTGATGGCCCGGCACTTCACGACGGTCTCGCACAGCGTGCGGATGATCTCGACGCCGGTGGCGTCTGCCGAATGGAGGATGCGTCGCGTCGAGTGGGCCGCCTCGCGGGCGAGGTCGAGTTCGCCGTCGTCGGCGCGGTCGAAGCGGGCGCCCCATGCCAGCAGTTCGCGTACGCGGTCGGGGCCCTCGGTGGTGAGGACGCGTACTGCGTCGGGGTCGTTCAGCCCCACGCCGACCGCAATGGTGTCGGCAGCGTGGATCGTCGGCGAGTCGTCGTCGGCGATCGCGGCGGCGACGCCGCCCGGTGCCCAGGGCGAGTTGGCCGAGCCGAGGGCCGCCTTGGTGATGAGTGTGACGCGGGCCCCGGCTGCGGCCCGCGCCCCCGCCTGGCCCGCTGCACCCGAGCCGATGACGATGACGTCGGACTCGGGTGCCGGGTGGCTCACTTGCTGGCCGCCGCGACGCGCTCGCCGCGGCCGACGGCGAGCATGCGGTCGAGGGCCCGCCGTGCTCCGGTGATGACCTCGGCATCGACCTCGACCTCGTGGCGCATGTCGCGCAGCGAGTCACGGATGCCGGTGAGCGTGATGCGCTTCATGTGCGGGCACAGGTTGCACGGCTTGACCCACTCGATGTCGGGGTGGTCGACGGCGAGGTTGTCGGCCATCGAGCACTCGGTGATGAGGGCGACTCGCTGCGGGCGGTGGGCGTCGAGCCACGCCCCCATCGCCGTCGTCGAGCCCACGAAGTCAGCCTCGGCAGTGACGTCGGTCGGGCACTCGGGGTGGGCGACGATCGAGATGCCCTCGGGGTAGCTGCTGCGCAGGCCGCGGATCTGCACGCCGGTGAACCGCTCGTGCACCTCGCACGCGCCCGTGGGCCACGTGATGATCTCGACGTCGGTCTGCTGGGCGACGTTGGCGGCGAGGAAGCGGTCGGGCAGCAGCATGACCGTGGGGGCGCCGAGCGACTCGACGACCTGCACGACATTGGCCGAGGTGCAGCACACGTCGCTGACGGCCTTCACCGCAGCGGTGGTGTTGACGTAGGTGACGACGGGGACGCCCGGGTGCTGGGCGCGCAGGGCGAGGATGTCGCCGGCCGTGATCGAGCTGGCGAGGCTGCACCCGGCGCGCAGGTCGGGGATGAGCACGGTCTTGTCGGGCGACAGGATCTTTGCGGTCTCGGCCATGAAGTGCACGCCGGCCATGACGATGACCCGGGCGTCGGTGCGGGCTCCCTGCTGGGCGAGGGCGAGGCTGTCACCACGGATGTCGGCGACCGTGTGGAAGATGTCGGGGGTCATGTAGTTGTGGGCGAGCACGACGGCGTCGCGCTCGCGCTTCCACTGCTCGATCTCCTCGATGAGCGGCTCGATGGCTGCGAGTTCCTCGGCGGGAAGTGCTGCTGCCTTCATCGGTCCTCCTCAGGCCCCGTCGGCGAGGACGGGAACTATGCTCAAACTGACTATAACTCGTACTCTATCGGAGTACAACGGTCGGTTGCACGCCGTGCCGCCCGGTTCGTGGCCCGTCTGCGCTCGGGTGTGACCCGTGTGCCCGCCCGGGGCGGCGAGTGCTGGCCGGGACGCAGGTGGTCCGCTCAGCGACGGCCGGGCAGGTTCATGCCCGGGGCCGGCCGCTCGCGCAGTACCTCGCGGCGGAAACGGAACAACTCGGCGGGGCGGCCCGCCGTGCCCTCGGCCCGCTTGCCCGTGCCCTCGACCAGCCCCGCACCCTCGACGAGGCGGCGGAAGTTCTGCTTGTGCAGGGTGACGCCGACCAGTGCCTCGACCACTCGTTGCAGCTGCAGCAGCGTGAACGCGTCGGGCAGCAGCTCGAACACCACCGGGCGGTAGGTCAGCTTGCCGCGCACGCGGCCCAGCGCACTGGCGAGGATGCGACGGTGGTCCAGCGCGGCGGTGGTGCCCACGGGCGTCGGCGCGTCCGGTGATGCCTCGGCGACGAGGCCCGCCTCGAAGAGCAACTCGTAGCGCTCGAGGCTGCGCACGGGGTCCCAGGTGGCGCCGGCGGTCGACCAGCACTGATCGGCACGGTCGCGCCGCACGACTCGCTCGTCGTGCGTCTCGCCCGAGCGGCACCACTCGGCGAGCGCATGGTGGATCGTGGTGGCGACCACCTCGGGCTCGCCGTCGCGGCGGTCCTCCCACGGCAGCAGGTCGTAGACGTCGACCCACCGCGCGCCCGGGGCGGCCGTCGACCCGGTGTCGCCGTCGGTGACGAACGCCAGGTAGGCGATCGACAGCACCCGCTCGCCGTGGGCCGCAGCCTGCGGGTCGCGGGCGATGTCGCCGAAGGTGTACAGCTGTTCGACGAAGCCGAGCGACACGCCGGTCAACTCGGTGCCCCACCGTCGCATGGCGCGGTCGAGCGTGCGGTCGCCGACCGGGTCGAACGGGCCCGACGGCAGGGCCGGCCGTCCGTCGCGGTCGACCATCAACACCCACGGCTGCCCGTCGCGCACGGCGACGATGACCGCGCTCAGCTCGACGACGACCGCCATGGCGGCGCCGGTGCTGGTGGCATGGGGGGTGCGGGCGGTGGCGATGCCGCCCATCGTGCCACGCCGCGTCGTGGGCCACGCCGTGCGGACGGCCCATGGTGCGTTGCCGACCGTCCGACGCAGGTCGGGTGCTGCGGCGCTGCAGCGTGCGCGGCGCGGCTCAGTCGGCGCGGGCGACCGCGGCCGTGCGGGTGACGACGATGACGCCGGTGATGACGACGGCGCCGCCGATCGCCTCTGCGAGCGTGGGCCGGTCGCCCAGCACCAGCCATGCCACCAGGGCACTGCCCGGTGTGACGACGGTGCTGATCGCCGTGGCGGTGGTGCCCGAGATGACCGTCATCACGCGGGCGAGCGAGTAGTAGATGAACGCCGAGCTGGCGGTGCCGAGCCACACGACGACCACCCAGCCCTTCGCCGAGAGGTGGGCGAACTCGTCGAGGTGTGGCGCATCGACGGCGAGCATGACCACTGCGCCGAGCACGGTGCCGGGCGTGTACAGCCACCATGAGTCGTAGCGGTCACCGATGGCCCTGGTCGTCACCGTGACGGCGGCCCACAGCACGGTGGCCAGCGCGACGAGCGCCAGGCCGGCCACGGACGACGTGCCGCTGCCACGGCTGCTGAGGCCGATGCCGATGCAGCCACCGGTGCTGAGCAGCAGACCCACCACCTGCGCAGCGCCGAGTCGGTGGCGGAGGAACAGCACCTCACCCACGGCGGTCAGCACCGGCATCGTGGCCATCACCACCGCAGCCATCGCGACCGACACGCGAATCTGCCCGAGGTTGAACAGCACATGGAAGCCGGCCGAGCCGGCGAGTCCGACGAACAGCACGCGCAGCCGGTCTCGCGGCGCAATGGGCGTGCGCAGCCGCGGGCGGCGTAGCACGATGAGGACGAACAGTGCAGCAGACGCGACGACGCGTCCTGTCGCGAGGCTGAGCGGCCCGAGTTCGTCGAGTGCCACCTTGACGAGCGTGAACGCGGTGCACCCGATCGCGATGTTGGCGCCGAGCAACAGCCATGCGACGCGCGGTGATGTTGGGGCAACGGGTGACGACATGGCTCGGGCGATCCTAGGGACCGGTGCGCTCGCTACTGTGCCGGTCGTGACGCCGGCCGCCGACGATGTCTCCCTACCGCCGCGGTCGGCCGTCGACCCGCGCGACCTGAAGTCGGGCCACATGGTCTCGGACCGGAACGGGTACTACGACAGCCAGAACATCGTGGCGGTGCGCGGCGCGGACGGGGTGTCGACCGAGTACTCGGTGGTGCTGCACCACTCGCACAACCGCGAGGGGGGACCGGGCCTGCGCCTGTTCGGCACGCGCAGCACCGATCGCGGTCGCACGTGGACACCGCTCGCGCCGGTCGACGACGACACGCGCCAGTCGCACGACGGGTACCAACTCGTGCACCGTCGTGCCGACGGATCCGAGCGCATCATCGTGTTCTACGGATGGAACGTCGGTTCGCAGTACCCACCCGGCGCGCCGCCGGACCTGACCGAGCTGAAGCGCACCGACATGCAGCTCGACGAGGGCTACTGGATCCGGGTCTCCGACGACGGCGGCCGCACGTGGGGTGATCGACGCTGGCTCGTCCCTGTTCGTCGTACGCGTATCGATCGTGACAACCCCTGGGGCGGTGCGACGATGGGCATGTTCCTGTGCGACAAGCCGTCGGTCATCGACGGCGCCGTGTACATGGCCTTCCAGAAGACGCGCGAGGGCGCCGGCGAGACGCCGGGCTCAGAGGTGTTCTTCCTGCGCAGTCGCGACCTGCTGCACGTCGACGATCTCGACGACGCCACGTGGGAGACGCTGCCGCTCGGTGACGTCGGCCTGCAGGCGCCCGGTGGCGAGTTGGCACTCGGCGAGGAGCCGCACGTGCTGCAGGTGGGCGCGCCGCACGGCACGCGCCTGTTCAGCATGTGGCGCGCCGAGACCGGTCGGCTCGCTGCGTCGTACTCGTCCGACGGCGGCGAGACCTGGGACGCGCCGTTCTGGATGACGCACGAGGGAACGCCCGGCGGGCGCGAGTTGCGCAATCCACGCGGTTCGATCACACCGTTCCGCCTGCGCTCGCCGTCGACAGACGGTCTGCCCGAGTTCGTGATGCTGTACTACAACAACGGCCGCACCGAGCGGCTCGGCTACGTCGGGCGCCGTGTGTACTGGCTCGTGGCCGGTCGTTCGACGGTGGACGGGCTCATCCGGTGGGGACAGCCCGAGCTGGCGCTGTGGTGGGACGGCACGGGCTTCGAGGACCGTCCGGGGTGGAACCCCGACTGGGCGATCGTCGACGGGCCGGGCTACCCCGACTTCGTCGAGCTCGACGACGGCACCGTTGCGTTCGTCGAGTCGAACAAGCTGGCGGTGCGCTACCACGAGGTCGACCGGCGCCTGCTGGCACACCTCCGTGCGCAGCCCGAGCTGGCGCTGCTGCCGGCGGGCGCGCTCGTGTACCGGTGGACGCGCGCGGTCGACTCGACCGGTCGTCAGGCTGCGGCACCGGTGCTGGCCGACCTGCGTGCGCGGGGCGGTGTGTCGATCATCGTCCGCGTGTGCGGCACGCTCGATGTGGCGCGGGGTGCCGTCCTCGCGCGCGCCTTCTCGACGGTCACCGCGGCGCTCGGTGAGGAGCCCACATCGGCCACGATCACGAAGGGCTACTCGGTGACGGTCACCGCCGACGGCGAGCTCGAGCTGTTCGTCACCGACGGATTCGGCGTCGAGCTGCGTCACTCGACGACCAGTGCTGCTGGCACAGTGTGGGATGGTGCGCCGCACACCGTCGGCTTCGTCGTCGACGGGGGACCCAAGGTGGTCAGCGCCGTCGTCGACGAGATGCTGGACGACGGGGGCGATGTCGCGCCACAGGGATGGGCCTTCTTCCCGGGCTCGCTCGGCGAGGTGGGCGGCAGCGAGCTGGACATCGACCCCGATGACCGCGGTCTGTTGCAGTCGATGGCGGTGTACGACCGCCCGCTGCTGACGACCGAGGTCATCGCCGCCTCACGTGTGTCGTGGTGAGGGCGGCGCCGACCGCGCCGGACATCGAGCGACCGGTGACGAGCGTGCGGCAATGACCACCGACCGGCCGCAGCGACTCATCGACCACGTGCGGCCCGACGAGTTCGAGAACTCGTCCACGCTCCCGACCTGAGGAGGAGCGGCCTGCTGACCCGTGGTCTGCAGGTGGCTAGCGTGTCGACCCGTGGCCGGCCGTCGACTCGCGTGTGCCGTGGCTGCCTGCGTGACCATCACCGCCTGCACCACGCAGCGCACCTCAGAGGGCGGCTCGGCCAGCACGACCGCGATGTCGAGCACGTCGGTGCCCACCACCACGCTGCCGCCCACGACCTCGACATCGACCTCGACGACCTCGACCACGTCGTCGACGACCACCACGACCACGACGCTGCCGTGGCAGCAGTTCCCGACCTACGACCCCGAGCCGCTGCCCACCGGTGAGGTGCCCGTCATCTCGCGGGTCGACACGACCGACCCGGTGGTGTTCATCACGCTCGACGACGGCTTCGCCCGCGACCCCGCCGTCATCGACCTGCTGCGCGAGCACGGGGCAGTGGTGACGATGTTCCCCGTGCCCGGCTACGTGGACGAGGACCCCGACTACTTCCGCGAGGTCGCATCGCTGGGCGGCAGCGTCAACTCGCACACGATGCACCACGTCGACCTCACCGGTCTCAGCCTCGCCCGTCAGACCGACGAGTTCTGCAGCTCGTTCGACTCTCTCCGCGACACGTTCGGCTCGACGGGGGTGTTCGTGCGGCCACCGTTCGGCAATCTCGACCTCAACACCCGGCGTGCGGCGGCGCGGTGTGGCGCGAGGGCGATCGTGCTGTGGCGCGTGGTGGCATCGGAGGGGTACCTCAGTACGTGGGGCGACCAGCCGATCCATCCCGGCGACATCATCCTGATGCACTTCCGGCCGACGCTGTACTGGGACCTGCTGATGGTGTTCAACGAACTCGACCGCCTCGGGCTGACCTCGGCCCGTCTCGAGGACTACCTCGTCACCGAGTGACGGCGCACGCAGGCCTCGCTCAGCGACGGCGCGGGCGGGCGGCTGGCATCCAGTGGTCGCCGGCAGTGCGGTCGATGTGGTCGACGAACCGTTGGCTGACCGGCTCGACGATGTCGAGGAAGCGTTGCGTGGTCGCCTCACCGACGCAGCGCCACGCGGCGACGCACAGTTCGTCGGTGCGGTCCTCGAGCCACTGCCGGTACTCGACGCCCCGGTCGTTGACGACGCCGTCGGTGACCATGCCGCGCGCCTCGAGCACGGCGAGCGCGGCGTTGATGGCGTCGTCGTCGGCGCCCCGGCTGCGCGGGATCCACTGCGAGGGGTAACCCATCCAGGCGTCGTGCAGCAGCCCCGCCTCGACGGCACCGATCTCCTCGGTGATCAGCAGCGCGAAGTGTGTGTCGCCGCGCCACTCGCGGCCGGTGTTGATCGCGTTCCACGCGCCGAGGACGGGTTCGGCCGGCCGCGGCCACTGCTTGTGCGTCGCGAACAGCACCCTGCCGCCGACCGGCAGTTCGTCCACGGCGCGCCACAGGTCGTCGGCGAGCGCACCGAGCGGCTCGATGATCTCGGGGGCGATGGCCTGCAGTCCTGTCATCACGGCTCGGTCACGCGCACGGTGGATGGCGTGCCAGTCGGCGTGCGGCTCGGCGTGGCGGAGCGCGAACTCGAGCAGTTCCCGCCTGATCGTGTAGAACGCGGCGACCACTGCCTCGGTGCCGGCAGCGGCGAGCGGCGCAGCGCGGTAGGCGACGTAGTGGCCGAGACCACCGGGGACACCGAGTGCCTCGAGGTTGTCCTTGGCGGTGGGGTCCCAGAAGATCCAGCCGACCAGCCGGTGCGAGGCGAACGATGCGCGACGGGTGAGCGCCAGCCAGTCGGTCATCGTGCGGCGTCCAGGTCGAGCACCTTGCCGGGATTCAGGATGCCGTTCGGGTCGAGCGCGCGCTTCATGCGGCGCATCGTGTCGAGCTCCTCGACCGAACGCGAGTAGCCCAGGTACTCGCGCTTGAGCGTGCCGATGCCGTGCTCGGCGCTGACCGACCCGCGCCACTCGCGCACTGCGTCGTAGACGACGTCGTCGACCTCGTGCTGCTCGTCGGGTGTCGACGGTCCGATCGACACGCACAGGTGCAGGTTGCTGTCGCCGATGTGGCCGAAGACGAACACGTACCCGTCGGGCCAGCGCTGCAGCAGGCGAGCGACACAGGCGTCGGCGAAGTCCTCGATGTCGGCGATGGGCAGGCTGACGTCGAAGTTGATGACGGACGGCAGCCGGTCGATCGGTTCGCCCTCGCGGATGCGCCAGAACGTCTCGGTGTCACGCGCCGACCTGGCCACGACGGCGTCAACCGCGAGACCGCGCTCGACCGCCTCGGCGAGCATGGCCTCGACGCGCGCCTCATCATGCGCCGGGTCGTCGCCGCTCATCTCGACGAGTGCGTACATGCCGGCGCCGGTGGCGACGGGTGGCGTGACGCCGAGGTGCTCGGCGACATAGCGGTAGAAGAACGGCCACATCGCCTCGAACGCCGTGATGCCACCGGCGCGCTGCTGGGCGTGGCGCAGCAGTTCGACGGTTGCAGCGTACGACGGCACCGCGACCAGCGCAGTGTGCCGCGTCGCGGGGCGGGGGTGCAGGCGAAGTACCGCACGGGTGATGACGCCCAGCGTGCCCTCCGACCCGATGAACCAGTGCTTGAGGTCGTAGCCGGCGTTGTTCTTCAGCATCGTGTGCAGGCTGGAGACGACGGTGCCGTCGGCCAGGACGACCTCGAGGCCCAGCACCTGCTCGCGCGCCATGCCGTAGCGCAGCACACGGTTGCCACCGGCGTTGGTGGCGAGGTTGCCGCCGATCTGGCACGAGCCGCGGGCACCGAGGTCGTAGCCGAGCTCCCAGCCGGCCGCGGCGATGGCCTGCTGCACGTGCTCGAGCACGGTGCCGGCCAGCACGGTGACGGTGCCCGCGGCGGTGTCGAGGTGCTCGATGCCGGTCATGCGCTCGAGGCTGAGCACAACGTCCGCGGCGCGGGGTGTGGCCGCGCCAGCAAGGCCGGTGCGGCCGCCCTGCGGCACGACACCTTGGCCGAACTCGTTGCACGTCCGCAGCGCCGTGGCGACGTCGTCGGTCGTGCGCGGCCGCAGCACGGCACGAGGTTGGTGGCGCGGTGTGTCGCTCCAGTCGCCGGTGTACCGCTCGTCGACGGGCGGCAGCGAGACCATGTCGGGTCCGAGACGCTGCAGCAGTGCGGCGATGCAGTCGGTCGCGGCCCCGGTCACGCCCGGACCGTAGTGCGTGTCGCGGCCGTCACCGGACCCTGCCGCGCCGCTGGCTGTCGCTGCGGCGCGAGCGCGGTGCGAGGGTGTCCAGCCGGCTGGTCACCACGCAATGTCGACGCGCAACGGCCCGCGGAACTCGAAGCCGCGGATCTCGACCGGCGCCGTGAGGTGCACGTCGGGCAGGCGGTCGAACAGTCGCTGCACGGCGACTCGCACGGTGCTACGGCCCAGCCATGCACCGAGGCACACGTGAGCACCCAGGCTGAAGGCGATGTGTGCGCCCTCCTTGCGGTGGATGTCGTAGCGGTCTGGCTCGCGCCAGTGCTGCTCGTCGCGGTTGGCCGAGCTGATGACACCGGCGACGAGGTCGCCCTTCGGGATCGTGACGCCGTCAACCGCGACATCGCGGGTCGTCTGCCGCGTTGCGGTCGCAACCGGCGAGATCCAGCGGAACAGTTCCTCGCACGCATTGCGCCACATCGACGCATCGGCGCGGCACGCGGCGAGCGCCTCGCGGTGCTCGAGCAGCGCCCACACCGTGAGCGCAATGCCGTCACGCGGCTCGTTGATGCCGCCCGACATGCACAGCCGCACGTTGTTGACGATCTCGTCGGCACTCAGTCCGGTGTGGGCCAGCCGGGGTGCGACCACCTCGCGGATCGACTCGCCTGACTGTTCGTGTGCGGCGCGTGCGATCGAGGCGGCAGCGGGGTCATTGGCGAAGTTGGCCAGACCGGTGCACACGCCGCGGGTCCACTCGCCGACCTGCTGCCACGTCGCGTTCGTCCATCCGATCGAGTCCTGTAGCGCGCGAACCGCGATGGGCTCGGCGTAGGCGGTCATCAGGTCGGTGCCGTGTGGGTCGAAGGCGTCGATGAGCTCGTCGCAGATGCGGGGTAGGACGTCGGTGACCCAACCGCCAGTGGCCGACGGGGTGAACGACGGCTGCAGCGCGTCCTTCAGTCGGCGGTGGTGCGCGCCGTCGCTGCCGAGCATGTTGGTGCCGAGCACGGTGTTCAGCCAGCTGGGTTCGGTCGCGGACGTGAAGTCCGACGCGTTCTCGGTCACCTCGATGACGGCATCCCACCGGGTGACGAGCCACATCCCCATGTCGGGGATCCACGACACCGGCTCGTGCGCGCGCAGGCGTTGCAGGATGGGGTAGGGGTCGGTCTCGAGCTGGGCGAGCGTGACCGAGTCGCCGACCGGGAATGCCATGTGCCGACGGTATCCCAGCCGTCCGGCACGTCGAGTCGGCCGAGGGTCGGACACGCTGGTCGACGGCGGTCGAGAATTCTCTGCCGCTCCGGTTCGCCCACCCTCCGAACTGGGTGTACGGTCCCGCCGTTCGACGATCCGAGGGGAGGATCCATGGCTATTGAGTCATCGGGCCACAGTGCCGGGAATCCGCGTCTGTACGAGCTGATCGAGCACTCGCCGAAGACGGGCAAGAGCCCCACGGTGTGGGCCTGGCCGCAGTTGATCGATCACCTCAAGGTGGCGGGCCAGCCCGTGCAGGGACCGTGGCCGCCGCACCAGGAACCGCGTCCCGACCCGGACGCAGAGTCGCTGCCCACCGCAGTGCCCGACGACGGCGGCCGCCGCTAGTCACCCGGGCGTCGCACCAGGAACAGGGGAACCATGTATCCGTCACGATTCAAGTACGAAGCGCCGACCACGGTCGAGGAAGCCATCGCCCTGCTGCAGGCGGGGAACGGCGAGGCCAAGGTGCTGGCTGGCGGCCAGAGCCTCGTGCCGATGCTGAAGCTGCGCTTCGCGTCGCCCGAGATGCTGGTCGACATCAACGGCATCTCGTCGCTCCGGTACCACCACTTCGACGACGCGGGTGCGCTGCACATCGGTGCGCTCTGCCGTCACGAGGACATCGAGCGATCACAGGTCATCGCTGCCGGTCAGCCCACCATCGCTGCTGCTGCACCGTTGGTCGCCGACCCCATCGTGCGCACCCGCGGCACGTTCGTCGGGTCGGTGTGCCACGCCGACCCGCAGGGCGACTGGGCGGCGTGCATGGTGGCGCTCGACGGCCACATCGTCGCCCAGGGCCCGAAGGGTAAGCGCTCCATCAAGGTCCGCGAGTTCGTCACCGGGCCGTTCCAGAACGTGCTCGACCCCGACGAGCTGGCGATCGAGGCAGTCGTGCCGGCGCCCACGGGTGTCGCGTACGGCGGCTACCTCAAGCTCGAGCGTCGCGTCGGCGACTTCGCGACCGCCGCCGTGGCCGTCGCGCTGCAGGTGTCGGGTGGCACCGTCACGGCGGCCGGCATCGCCCTCACCGGCGTCGGCGGTACCACGATCCACGCCGCCGAGGCCGGACAGGCGCTCGTCGGATCGCCGCTGTCGGCCGAGACCATCGAGCGGGCCGCCAGCGCGGCGGCTGCAGTGGCGAACCCACGCAGCGACCACCGTGGCAGCGCGACCTACAAGCGACACATCATCCACACGTTCACCGCGAGAGTCCTGCAGGGCATCGCCGAGTCCAGCCAGAAGGCGGCATGACATGACGAGCTTGTACGAAGAGATCTCCGAGCCGGCAGCCGACGGTGTGCCGGTCCGTCGCATCACCATCAGGGTGAACGGCCAGCGTCGCACCGCCGACGTCGAGCCCCGCCTGCTGCTGGCACACCTGCTGCGGCAGGGCTTCGCGCTGACAGGCACTCACACCGGCTGTGACACCACCAACTGTGGTGCGTGCACGGTGCTGTACGACGGCCGACCCGTGAAGAGCTGCACGATGCTCGCGGTGCAGGCCGACGGCCACGACGTGATGACCGTCGAGGGCCTTGCGACGGCGAGCGAGTTGCACCCCATCCAGGAGGGGTTCAAGGAGGAGCACGGCCTGCAGTGCGGGTACTGCACCCCGGGCATGATGCTCGCCGCCAAGGCGTTGCTCGACGAGAACCCGAACCCGACCGAGGACGACGTGCGCTGGGCGCTGTCGGGCAACCTGTGCCGCTGCACGGGCTATCAGAACATCGTGAAGGCCGTGCTGTGGGCCGCTGACCGCATGCGCGACCAGGCCGGCTGACAAGGGGGAGTGATGAGTCTCGACGAGATCAAGATCGGTGGCATGGGCGCCAGCAGGCGCCGTGTCGAGGACAACCGTTTCATTCGTGGCAAGGGCAAGTACGTCGACGACGTGGTGCTGCCCGGGATGCTGCACATGGAGATCCTCCGCAGCCCGGTGGCGCACGCACGCATCAAGTCCATCGACGTCAGTGCTGCGTGGGCGATCCCCGGTGTTCGCCTCGTGCTGACCGGCGACATGATGGCGACGCGCAACCTCGCATGGATGCCGACGCTGTCGTACGACACGCAGGCGGTGCTGGCCACCGACAAGGTGCGCTTCCAGGGTCAGGAAGTTGCGGCAGTCATTGCCGACGACCCGTACATCGCCAAGGACGCCTGCGAGGCGATCGTCGTCGAGTACGAGTCGCTGCCGGTGATCGTCAACCCGATGCAGGCCATGGACCCCAGTGCGCCGCTCATCCGTGACGACAAGGAGAACCAGCGCGACAACAAGGTGTTCGACTGGGAGGTGGGCGACAAGGACGCTACCGACCGTGCCTTCTCGCAGGCCGATGTCGTGTCGAAGATCAGCCTGCACTACCCGCGTTCGCACCCGTCACCGCTCGAGCCGTGCGGCTCGATCGCCGACTACGACCGGGCCACCGGCAAGCTCACCGTCTACATGACCACGCAGGCACCGCACATCATCCGTGCGGCGGTCGCGCTCGTTGCAGAACTGCCCGAGCACATGATCCGCATCATCTCGCCCGACCTGGGTGGTGGCTTCGGCAACAAGGTGCCGGTGTACCCGGGCTACGTGATCTCGATCCTGGCCTCGATCCTCACCGAGCGTCCGGTCAAGTGGATCGAGGACAAGACGGGCAACCTCATCTCCACCGGGTTCGGCCGTGACGTCTACCTGCAGGGCGAGATGGCAGTGCGCAAGGACGGCAAGATCCTCGGCGTGCGCATGCACACCATCTCCGATCACGGCGCCTTCTTCGCCGATGCGCAGCCGAGCAAGTTCAAGATCGGTCTCATGCACTCGGCGTTCGCCTGCTACGACATCCCGGCCGCGCACCTGACGGCGACCGGCGCCTACACCAACAAGGCGCCCGGCGGCGTGGCGTACCGCTGCTCGTTCCGTGTCACCGAGGCCATGTTCTTCCAGGAGCGCATGGTGCAGGCTGCGGCCGACGACCTCGGCATGGACCAGGCCGAGTTCCGCCGCATCAACTTCGTGCGCGACGACGACTTCCCGCACCGCACCGCATTCGGCTTCCTCACCGACTCGGGCCAGTACGGCAAGTGTCTCGAGGTGGGCCTCGAGGCGATCGGCTACAAGGACTTCCTCGCGCAGCAGGAGGAGGCTCGGTCCCGCGGCCGACTGCTGGGCATCGGCATCTCGACGATGACCGAGCCGCTCGGTGCCGGCAACAGCCGCGAGTACGACATCCTCGGCATCAAGATGTTCGACTCGGCCGAACTGCGAGTGCACATGACCGGCAAGGCGATCCTGCGCACCGGTGCGAAGACGCAGGGGCAGGGTCACGAGACGACGTGGGCGCAGATCGTCGCCCACGAGCTCGGCATCCCGGCCGACGACATCGTCGTCGAGGAGGGTGACACCGACACCGCGCCGTTCGGCATGGGCACGTACGCGTCGCGCTCGACGCCGGTGGCCGGTGCCGCGGTCGCAATGGTGTCGCGCAAGATCCGCGCCAAGGCGCGCAAGATCGCGGCCCACCTGCTCGAGGTGTCGGACGAGGACATCGAGTGGGAACTCGGCCGCTTCTACGTGCGCAGTTCGCCCGAGCGCGGCGTGAGCATCCAGGAGTGCGCGATGGCGGCGTACTCGAACGTGCCTGACGGCATGGAGCCGGGCCTCGAGAACAACGCGTACTACGACCCGCCCAACCTCACCTGGCCGTTCGCGTGCTACATCGCCACCGTCGAGGTCGATCCGCAGACCGGCGTGTGGGACGTGCTGCGTGTCGTGGCCGTCGACGACTGTGGTGTGCGCATCAACCCGATGATCGTCGAGGGCCAGATCATGGGTGGTCTGACCGAGGCGTACGCGATGTCCGCGATGCAGTTCATCACCTTCGACTCCGACGGCAATTGCATCGGTTCGAACTACATGGACTATCTGCTGCCGACCGCCTGGGAGACCCCGGGCTTCGAGCTGCACGAAGTGGTCACGCCGTGCCCGCACCACCCGATCGGTGCCAAGGGCATCGGCGAGTGCGCCACGGTGGGTGGCCCGGCAGCATTCGTGAACGCTGTCATGAACGCCATCGGCCATCTCGGCGTGCGCAACGTCGACATGCCGCTGCTGCCCGACCGCGTGTACGACGCGATCACGACCCGCAGCGACGTCAGCGGCGCCCCGCCGGTCAGGACCGACGCATCGTGAGCACCCCGCTCGACGGCTGGGGGGTGATGGAGCGGGCGCTCGAGTTGACGCGCTCGGGCCAACCCTTCGCGCTCGCCACCGTGGTGTGGCGCAAGGCGCCGTCGTCGGGCAAGGACGGCTCGCGGGCCATCATCACCGCGTCGGGCGAGCTGCACGGATGGATCGGTGGCGCGTGCGCAGAGCCGGTCGTCATCCGCGAGGCGCAGAAGGCGATGCACGAGGGCTCGCCCCGACTGGTGTGGCTCGGTCTGCCGGACGAGTTCGAGGGTATGCACGTCCCCAACGGTGTCGTCACCGTGCCGATGTCGTGCCAGAGCGAGGGCGCACTGCAGATCTACATCGAGCCGTCGAGCACTGCGCCGCACCTGGTGATCGTCGGTCGGTCGCCGATGGCGGTGACGCTGTCGGAGATGGCGCGACTGCTCGACTGGCGCGTCGACCTCGTCGACGGGGCCGAGTTCACCTCGGCCTCCGCCACCTCGGGCAGCGTGCTGATCGTGGCCACGCAGGGCCATGGCGACGAGGACGTGATCGAGACGGCATTGGCCATCGCGCCGGCCTACCTGGGTGTCGTGGCGTCGGTCCGGCGCGGCGAGGCGCTGCGCGGCTATCTGCTCGACCGCGGGTTCGACCGTTCGGCCGTCGATCGCATCCACGTACCGGTCGGCCTCGACCTCGGTCACACGACGCACCGCGAGGTCGCCGTCGCAGTGCTCGCCGAACTGGTGCAGCGGCGTGCGGCCGGCGAACTGCCTGCTGCGGGCGCTGTGACGTCGCGGAGGGTCGACGAGGTGATCGACCCGGTGTGCGGGATGACGGTGTCGGTCGACCCCGCCAACCATCCGTACGAGCACGAGGGAACGACGTACTACTTCTGTTGTCCCGGGTGCCGGTACTCGTTCAAGAAGGACCCGGCCAGCTTTCTCCAGGAGGCCACATGCTGATCACGAACAAGATCGAGGTGCCCCAGCCGCTCGACGCCGTGTGGGAGTTCTTCGGTGACATCCCGCAGGTGGCGGCGTGCCTTCCCGGCACCAACCTCACCGACGAAGTGGGAGTCGACCACTACCAGGGTGACGTCCTGATCAAGGCGGGCCCTGTCAAGCTCGAGTTCACCGGCGCGGCGCTCATCAAGGAGCGCAACGTCGCGAACCGCACCATCCTGGTCGATGCGTCGGGCGCCGACCGCAAGGGTCGCGGGCAGGTGACGCTGGCGCTGCAGGCCGCGCTCAAGCCGGCGCCCAAGGGCACGATGATCGACATTGCGCTCGACCTCACCATCTCGGGTGCGGCAGCGCAGTACGGACGTGGCCTCGTCGCCGACGTCACGGCGGTGCTCCTGCAGGAGTTCTCGGACAACATGGAACGCCGACTCGACGCCAAGGCCCGCGGCCTCGACCCGAACGCGGTGGGCGCCGCCAAGCCGGCGAGTGGCATCTCGATCGGCCTCCGTGCGGTACGCATGGCGCTCATGCGTGTGTTCCGCCGCTTCTTCCTTCCGTATCAACCGCAGCCCACTGGTCGCTGAGGAGGCAACGATGACACTCTGGGGTTTGGGGAACATCATTCTGGTCGTGGTGGTGGTGCCCGTGTTGGTGGCACTGCTGAGCCGCCTGCTCGGTGCGCTCGAGCGCATTCGTGCTGCCGCTGACGATGCGCTCGCCGGGGGCGTGGCGCTCATCGGCGAGCTCGACACGGCACCGGCGCTGCTGGCCACGACCGACGACACGATCGCCGACGTTGCCAACGGCGCCGTGCGGTACGCCGGCTCTGTCGCGAAGTTGCTGGGCTGAGGGGGGACATCACATGTCGACTGCTGCTGTCGTGACCCTGGTGGTCGCCGGTCTCATCGTCGCTGCGGCGGCGTTGGGCCTGTTCCGGGCCATCCTCCATCTCGTCGCGGTGCGCGCGTCGCTCGCGGCACTCGAGGGTGGCGTCGAGGTCATCGTCGCCAAGACGAGCGCGGTGCCTGCCGTGCTGCCGTCGGTGAATGCGAGCCTCAAGCCCGTCCGCGACTTCTGTGAAGGAATCTGAGGGGAACTGCGATGAACGCATTGATCGCCGAGTCGAACTCTGGCTGGACCATCGGTTACATCGTCGGCATCGTCGTGGTGCTGGCGGTCGTGGCGCTGGTGGTGCCCATCCTCGTGCTCGCCCGCTCCATCGGTGGGCAGGCGCAGCGCATCAACACCAACCTCGGACACGCAGTCACCAACACCGCTGCGCTGGCCGAGCTGAACACCACCATCTCGTCTGCCGAGGTCATCGCCGATGGCCTGCGGCGCGGACGCCACAAGCTGGGAGGCTGATGTGATCGCACTCACCGACACACAAGAGACCCTGTGGTGGGTCGCCGTCATTGCCGGCTTCGTCGTGGTGCTGGCGGTCGCCGCACTGCTCACGATCCTCGTGGTGCTGGTGCGCACCATCGAGCGACGGGTGGCTGCCATCAAGGCGACGCTCGAGCAGGCCAAGGCCAACACGAACGACACGGCACTCATCGCCGAGACTGCGGCCCGGGTCGACGCAGTGCTCGCAGAGGGCCTCGAGCACCACCTGTTCCTCGGCCGAGTTCTCGACAAGGTGCGCTCATGAACACGCTCATCGTCCTCACCGTCATCGACATCGTCCTGCTCATCGCAGGCCTGGCGATCTACCTCTTCATCGTGGGTGGCCAGCTGAACCGTGTCGGCCAGGCCCTCGAGGAGTGCGCCGACCTCGTCTGGGACATCAAGCGGAACGCCGAGCCGATCGAGGCCGGGGTCGAGCGCATCAACCGCACCGGTGGCGTCGTCGCCGGCGCGCTGCCGCTGCTCTACGGCTTTGCCGAGGGCATCGTGCGGGGCGCCACGTATCAGCCCGAGCCCGAGGGCACCGAGCGCCCGCCCGCGGTACCCGCCATGGGGACCCGCCGGTCGCGCCAGCTCGACGGTGTCGGATACCGCTCGCCGGGCTGACCGGTCTGCTCGTCAGCCCGGTCGATCGGCGGGGCTGTCGGGCGTGGTCAACGGCCCGGTCGTCGGTGCCGAGTACGAGCCGATCCACTCGGCCTTCCACGTCGCGTCGAACTGCTCGGGGTTGCAGCTCGGGCGGTAGACCGAGATCAACTCGCGCGTGATCTGCTCGCGGTGCGACCGCAGTCCACCGGGCACCTCGTAGGTGCAGATGTGCAGGTTCCACTTGCTGCCGGCGCGCTTGATCCAGTCGGGTGCGTACGCGTGCTTGAACGGAAAGCGTTCGTCGCGCAGGTCGTCGGCGTGTCCGACGTAGATCACCGAGTACTGCTGCGGCTTGCGCTCGGCATCGTTGCGGCTGAGCACGGCGTACACCGCCGCGATCGGCGGGGGCGTCCAGCCGGCGAGCGTGCGCGGTCCCTCGAAGGGATAGCCGGCGAGTGATCCGAGACGGATCACTGTTCCCACGCGCCCATGTCGTCGTCCTCGCTGATCGTCTCGGCGCGGGCGACGGGCCAGTCGGGGAGCCCGGCACGGCGGGCGGCATCGAGGAACGCAGGGATGGCCAGCTCGACCGCCTCGTCGGAGTCGGCGGCCTCGACCAGGATCTGTGCGCCGTACGTCATCGAGCCGGCGCCGCTGGCGATGCCGCCGAGGTGGGCGACTGCATCGGCCAACTCGACCACCTCGGCGAGCTGGATCTCGCGATCGCCCTCGGCGATCACTGACACGCTGAACTTCATCGGGGTCTCCTCGTCGTGTGGTGCATCGTGGTCCTCAGCGCAGCGCGGGTAGCGCCCGTGCGAACTCCTCGAGGCTGCGCAGGTTGTGTCCCGACTGCAGGTCGTCGATGTACGGCTCGGCGACGAGCATGCCCATCGAGACCGGTCGGTTGGCAGGGTCGTCACCGCGGTGCGGGTTCACCCACACGATGCGGTGGCACAGGCGCTGTAGCTGGGCGAGCGACCGGTCGAGCACCTCGGGGTCGCCGCGGTCCAGCCCGTCCGAGCAGATGACCACGATGCCGCCCCGGGTGAGGCCACGCCGTGCCCACAGCCGCACGAAGGTTGCCAGCGAGTCACCGATCCGCGTGCCGCCGTCCCAGTCGAACACGCGGGACGCGGCGCCGGCCATGGCCTCGTCGGGCCGACGTCGGTCGAGCTGACGGGTGATGCGTGTCAGCCGGGTGCCGAAGCAGAACACCTCGACCCGCGCCGACGAGCGGCGCGCCGAGTACGCGAACTGCAGCAGGTTGCGCGAGTAGTCGGCCATCGAGCCCGACACGTCGAGCAGCAGGACCAGCGGGCGGACGCGTCGGCGGCGCTCGGCGAAGACGAAGTCCACGGGGTCGCCGTGGCGGCGCATCGTCTCGCGCGTCATGCGCCGCATGTGCAGCCGTCGACCTTCGGGCTGGGCCGTGGTGCGGCGGGTGCGCCGTCGCGGCGGGGTGATGCGGATCGTGGCCATGATGCGGCGCAGCGCCGCGAGCTCGTCGGGCGTGCACTCGGAGAACGCCTTGGAGCGCTGCACGTCGACCGGCGAGGCCATGTAGCCGAGGTGGACCTCCTCGTCGTTGCCGCCCGACGACTGTGTCTCGGTGTCGGGCAACTGCAGCGTCGCACCCGCGTTGGCCGATGCCTTCAGCACGAGGCGTGGGTCGTCGGGCTTGGAGGGTTCCTCGTCGAGGAAGAACTGCCGGAAGACGTTGTCGTAGACCGGGATGTGATCGCGCCGCGTGACGAGTGACGACCGCCCGGCCCAGTACAGGTCGAGGATGTCGGAGGGGTCGAGTCGGGCGACCGATTCGCAGTACGACATCACGTCGTCCGTGCCGATGGGCAGGTCGGCCCGCCGAAGCGCGTGGGCGAACTCGACGAACAGCTCGACGAAGCCGCCGTCAGACATCTCCGACCACGCGCCCGAGCGAGCCGGCGACCAGCTCGAGGTCGTCGCGGTCCTTCACCACGGCGCCGAGCGTGTCGGCGGCGCACTCCTCGTCGAGCGTCTCGGCACCGATGGCGTCGAGGGCCGTGACCCAGTCGATGGTCTCGGCAACTCCCGGCGGCTTGGCGAGGTCCATGTCGCGCAGGCGGTTGACGGCAGCGACCACCCGGGCCGCCATCGCGTTGCGGACGCCGGGAATGCGGGCCGTGACGATGTCGACCTCGCGTTCGGGTGCCGGGAAGCCGATCCAGTGGT